>JAFSXS010000100.1 GCA_017443945.1 Synergistaceae bacterium | reverse complement strand
TCCACTGGTCGTCAAATTTTTCGTCCCAGTATGCATCAAGCCTATCAGTATAAAGCGAATAACTAGACAGCCAGTTAATAGCCGGGAAGTGTCTTTGATATGCGAGATTAGCATCAAGTCCCCAGAAAACTTTTGTAACGCGCAAAGTGTTTTGTGTGACGGGTTCTGACAAGTCGCCGCCGGGAGGTGATACCGCGCCTATAACTGTAATTGAACCTTCGCGGCCTTCTTTACCGTTTACGATACAACGTCCGGCCCTCTCGTAGAAACTTGCAAGACGAGTCCCCAAATACGCGGGATAACCTTCTTCGCCGGGCATTTCCTCAAGTCGTCCGGACATTTCGCGCAAAGCCTCGGCCCATCGGCTTGTAGAGTCTGCCATTAACGCGACTGAGTAACCCATATCACGATAATATTCTGCAAGTGTGATAGCTGTATAAACGCTTGCTTCACGAGCTGCAACAGGCATATTTGAAGTATTCGCTATAAGAGTCGTACGCTTCATTAAGGGCTGGCCTGTCTGAGGGTCATCAAGTTCGGGGAACTCAAGAAGAACGTCTGTCATCTCGTTACCTCGTTCACCGCAACCGACATAAACAACTATTTGAGCCTGCGCCCACTTTGCAAACTGGTGCTGAATAACTGTCTTCCCTGAACCGAACGGCCCCGGAACACATGCAGTCCCGCCCAAAGCAACCGGGAAAAATGCATCGACGACTCTTTGACCTGTTGTCATAGGTACATTAGGAGCAAGACGAGTCTTAACGGGTCTGGGCTTTCTGACCGGCCAGCGCTGTAACATTTTGATTTCGTGCTTTGTGCCGTTGTCATCGATTACTGCGATAACGTCCTCGATTGTATGCTCGCCCTTCTCGATTTTCGTAACTTTTCCCTTGATTCCATTAGGGACCATTATTCTATGCTCTACTACGACGGTTTCTTGAACGACTCCGAGCACATCACCTGCAATAACTTCATCACCGGCTTTAACTTTGGGCTCGAAATTCCATTTTTTATTTCTATCAAGTGCAGGGACGCTGATTCCTCGTGAAATAAAATGACTCTTTGCTGCCTTCTCGATTAATTCAAGCGGTCTCTGTATTCCGTCATAAAACTGTTCTATAATCCCCGGCCCAAGCTCAACGCTTAAAGGCTCTCCAGTTGAGACAACCGGCTCACCCGGCATTAATCCGGATGTTTCCTCGTAGACCTGAATCGAGGCTTTATCACCGTTGACCTCAAGTATTTCGCCGACTAGACCAAGCTCGCCAATGTGTACAACGTCCTGCATGCTTGCGCCTTCCATACCGCCAGCGACTACAAGAGAGCCGGAGATTCTCTCTATTACTCCTTTGATTTCTTTCTTCTCAGGCATTTAATATCTCCCGCCTCCAAAAATTTAACGTTCCGCAAAAATATCCATTCCAACGGCTTTTTCTACGCTGCCACGTATTGAAGCAAGCCCCGCACCTGTCGCCCCTGAAGGACTCGGCACTGGCAAAACGCTGGTCTGGTAATTGTCATTAACTTCTTCTACTTTGCTAGTGAACTCGACAAATAAATCTTCCTGAATGAATACTACTGCATAATCTTCACGTGCTAATTGCTCTAATGTGCTGCAAAATTTATCGCGCGTTTCAGGAGTTAATATAACACTTTTGACTCCTACAGCTTGAAAGGGTAAAGCCATCTCATAATAACCGATTGCGGCCATAGGCTTATTATCTGCCATTGCTCAAAAGCCTCCTTCCAAATTCGCGGTCTAATCCGCCTGCAACACAAACAAGAGCGACGCGCATATTTCTAGCTTCTGACTCTTTGTTCAGCAGATAAAGTAACACATTTGCAGGAGCGTCCATTGAATATTTTGCACTCTCAAGAACTCGAATCAAGTAATCATCAAGCGATTTCGATACTTCAGAGAGTGATAAATTAATGTCGCTTTCTGACTGCAACGCGCTTAACACTGACGCAATATCAGAATGTGAAAGCAGACGCGCCCATGACTCTTGGGGTTCATTAAGCAATTTTGCCATGTCATCGGCCCTGATTGTCCCTCCGTCGTGTAAAAACGGTAGAGCCTTTGCGCTTTCGTATTTCATTCGTGCGAGTCTTATAACGCTGCGTAAATTTTCTACATCAATGCGCGATTTAACCCAGTAAAGAATTTCGGGCATGTTCAGACCTTCTGCAACTTTCAATAACGCCTTAAACATTGCATCATCGATTAATAATTCGACTGACTGAGCGTTTTTCGTCTGATCCCAGAGCTGCCAGCATTTAGGCAATAAATCAGTGAGTCCATAGGGCAAGAATCCATATTCTTCGGTCTCGATCGCAAGTTTTAATTCTTCAGTGTCAATCGTCCCTAATTTCGAGAGCAAATCGTAACGCCTGCCCTCTGAGTCTCCGCCCCTGACCTTGAATAAACCCTTTAGCAGGACTTTCACATTATGAAAATCGTAAGGCAGCCTGAATATATCAAGCAATTCTTTATCAGGTACAAAAGTTTTCAGCTCTTCGCAAGTCGCTAAAATTTCCGAGTCAATGGCCTTATCAAAACTTGCCGCGCCCGAAATATACTGCGAATAACTTGTGTCGCCGAGTGCCTTTATTGCGTCATCAATGCCCGCGCTATCCATAAGACGCGAGAAAAACGCCGGTTCAAGCAAGTGATTTTCCATTCCCCGTATTCGTGCTACGGTATAAACGTAACTCACGGGCTTGCACCTCCTTACGCAAATAAACGCTTCACGACTTCAGTCTCTATATCTTCACGGGCATTAGCAATAAGCATATCCCATGAACAATTTGTGTCAATCTTATCATCACGAAGCACAAAACCGCCGCTGATAGGCAATTTTTCAGACGAAAGAGTCAGGCTCGTATTGTGTGAGGCATTATAACCGTCCAGCCAGCGTTGATCTAAATGTTTCTCGTTCTTGCCGACAAAGACGACTTCTTTTCCCGTTTTTACTGCCTGCTTCAATAAAGAATCAGCAAATTTCACGTATTTATCGGGTGCTAATTCTGTCATCTGCTTCAATGACGCGTCGAAAGCCTCACCGATTAAACGCTGCTTTACGCCTAAATCGATTCTTTTGCCGTCTAACTCTGCAACTATTTCACGTCTGCGCAAAACTTCGGGTTCTTCCTTTGCGAGTCTCGTCGCGTAAGAATCCTGCACGGCTTTAATTTCTGCGTTTACTTTGCGGCTGATGTCGCGAACTTTTGCGTCATTCTCTGCCTCAAGTGCTTTAATTTGTGCCTGTGAATCTGCTTTAATTTTTGCTTTGATGTCTGCAAGTGCCATTTATCAACACCTGCCTAATTAACCTACCTGAACTCCCATGAGCATTAATATACTCGTAAGAAGTGCAAGGACTGCATAAGTCTCGACCATTGCGGGGAGAATTACTGCTTTACCCATTGCTTCAGGCTTCTTTGAAATCATCTGAATTGATGCCGCTGATGTCTTGCCCTGCCAAATTGCTGAATACCAGCCGACAACTGCTATCGGAAGACATGACGCGAAAATCTGCAAGCCCTGATTCCAATTTAATGCAACTGCACCCGCGCCGCCGAGAAGTCCTATTTTGCTTAACACAAAGAATGCGATTAAGAGTCCGTAAATTCCCTGTGTGCCGGGTAACGCCTGAAGAATCAAGCATGAACCGAATTTGTTAGGATCCTCTGTCATAACTCCTGCTGCTGCTCCTCCTGCGATACCGATTCCAATTGCTGACCCTATGCCGGCTAGAGCTGCTGCTAATGCTGCCCCGAACAGTGCGAGTGAAAGTCCAAGAAGTTCCATAATGATAAACACTTTCCTTTCGAGTAAAAAATTTTTATTTCTACGCCTTCACATTTACATATTCTTGTGAGAGCGTCAACGGGGTAAACGGTTCTCCGCCGCCCGTGTAAAATTTGCCGAAAAATTCGACGTATTGAAGCCTTAACGGGTGTACAAAACTTCCAAGCATGTTTATTGCTATGCTGAAAATATGTCCGCCGATTACAACTACTACTGCAACAAGCCAGCCGATATATGGAATATCAGAAGCAAGCCCGCCCAGCAAATTAATTACTACTCCGATTACTGCAGAGCCGAAACCCAGTGCTAATAATCTGCTGTAGCTCAAAATGTCGCCTAAATATGACGTTGCGCCATATAAAGCTAAGAATCCGGAAATTATGCGCTTGAAAATATTTCTCTCGCCTTTGCCAGCGTACAAGAAAATAATTATTGCTCCGAGTCCTGCCATCGCTGCACCAATCTGCTCAAAGTGTGCCGGTAACATTCCGCCCATAGTTACACCCAGTAAGCACAAGCCCACTATAAACAAGAACCATGAAATATCGTTTCCGATCGCGTCAATAAATTCGCCGTGTCTCATCTTGTCATATGCTGCAATTAAGAGTCCGAACATCAAGTGAATCACACCTAATAATAACGAGATTCCTAATACCTGCATGGGATTCTTCATCGGATCAACGAGCATTAAAGAATTTTTCAACGGCACTAACGGAGGCAAGAACGCATCAATAAAATCTCCGAAGAATGAGCCCGATATTACACCGTAAATGAATGTTGACACCGAGCAGAATAAAAATAGTCTGATAAATTCTTTCAGGCCGCCGGAAATTTTCTTGTACTTCTTCAAGACGTACATAATCGTACCGAACAAAACAAGCGCGTAACCTGCATCACCCAAGCACATCCCGAAAAATATCCAGAAAAATGGAGCTAATAACGGAGTCGGGTCAATGCCTCTATATGTCGGCGATGAATATAATTCCGTCAATACATTAAAGGGTTTGACCATGTTGCCGTTATTTAACAAGCTCGGCGGTTCCTCGTCGGGTGCAGGGTCATTCAATACAAGTTCAATATCTGTGCTGACTGCGTTAATTTTTTCGCTTAAATCCTGAGTCTTATCAACAGGAATCCAAAATTTTGTCAGCATTGTTGATTCAGTCTCTTCACTTTTTGACATGCCGTTATAACGCACTGACAAGCTATTATAGTAATCAGAAAGTTTTTGCACTGCCGGCACGTTTAATTGTGCAGCTTCCTTCAATTTTGCAGCTAACTCGATTTCTTTAGCTTCAAGTTCGGTGATTGAGGCTGAATATTTTTCCTGCTCCTCTTCTGCTGTTCCTGTGAGACTTGCAGGCACATCAATAATTGATAATCCATTTTTCGCGCAAATTTCCCGAATTTCAGAGTCAATATTACGCGAATAAATCACAGCGGCGTAAACATCCTGTGCTTTGTCTTTCTCGTTGTGAGGAGCGATTATTAATTCACTGTCCTGCGCAAATTTCGAGAAATCGCCCAGAGCCGCATTTAACCCGGTTAGATTCTCGGCCTTGATAGTTCCGATTACGGCCGTAAGAGTGCGGGTGCCTTCTGTTACAACTGAAATGGGATAAGGCAAAAATTTAAGGTCTGACAGCAATAAAGAATTAGAGCGCGCTTCAGATAACTTAGATTTTACTTCTCCGATTTCGTGTTCAATTGCGCGAATAGACTCGCACAACGCTTTCAAATCCGTTTTTGATGCAAGCTCCTTAAGTTCGGACATAGTAACTTCGTCTCGTTCACCCAACATTCTATCGAGTGCCGGAACCGGATCGACATACAAAGGCGAAAGAGTACGCGTCAAATAACGAACATCAGCGAGCTTTTCATCAGTCATAGAGATTAGAGATTCAATATCAGCAGGTTTATTATTTTCTGCAACGGTGCTGATGATTTGACATGCTCCAGACTCCTGAAGTATTGCCGCAATTTGTTCATGAACGGATTTGTGATAATACAGTTCTGCTTTCTTAAGCCTGGCTACTCCCATATTTCTTCATCACCTCTTCCGTTATGAATGAAGCAGCTGCAGGGATTTTGTCCTTATGTTTAGCGTAGAAAGATTTTGCGTCTGCCTCACGTTTTGAGAGTGCGGCGGTTGCTTTTGTCTCTGCGGCCTCTTCTGCTCTGCGGATCTTGTCTCTGAATTGCCGCGCGGCGTTCTGTCGTGCTTCCTTCAGTGAGTTTTCTGCGTCTGCACTTGCTCTATTAAGTTTGCGGGCTGCGTCTTCTCTAGCTTTCTGCACTGATTCAGCTGCCTGAGTCTCTGCTGCCTTAATCTCGGCTATTGTAGGGTTGTCCGCCATTTTGTAATGTTCACCTCCAGTCAATAATGCGTCATAATTTGGAATTAATACCGGTCTATTATACAAAAAATTTATTCGCATTCAACAGTTAAAGCACTTAGCTTATAATATTTGCAATTAAATTCACGAAGGGAGTCAAATTTTTCATGAAAGATGTATATAAACTCTTGAAATCTTTTATTTTGTTTTGTGTGTTCTCGATAATTATTGCGGGCGGAGTTGCTTTATTAATGCGGACTTCTTTATTTGAGTGGCAAAAAATTTTTCTTTACCGCTTAATGTATCTTGAGGCCGTGTGCTGTGTTGTGCTGCTTTGCTTGATGATTGTACGTAAAATTACTAAGGGGGGGGGGGGGACTTCCGGATTTGACTTGCATTCTTCAGTGATGACTCTTGCAATATCGGCTTTATTCACGGCATTATTTTTTTCAGTCGGAATAGTATCAATTGACAGATCTTATACAATTTATTATTTGTCATACATGAACGATAACTCAGAAAAATTATATTCGACGCAGGAACTTCAACAACAATTTATAGACGGCTATCTTGTAAAAGCTAATGAGACTCAAAAACGTATATCAGAACAACTTGCAATAGGCAATATCGAGCAAAATTCTTCAGGTAAGTACAGAATCACAGAAAAAGGTAAACGCTTAATAAAATTTTTCAGAACGTTAGAATTTATCTTCCCTTGTCCTGACAAAAACAGCATTTATCCTGTGCAATAATTTCATAGGGAGGCGGGCGGGAAAAAACATTTTGTGCGATTCATGAACGTTTAAAAATTTTTGTGTCTCGTGATATAAAATTATTCGTGAAAAAATTGCGCGTTAATAAAAAATTTTTCTGTGCTAAGTCATGCAAGCTAATAAATGAATCAACATTTTTGTAGTTGCAAATGTAGTTGTAAAAATATTTTCTTGTCTCGTAAATTAATCGGGAAAAAATTTATAATTTATTATATCATTAATGACAGAATAAATTATCATGAAGAAGGCTATATTTACGTAATGGAAAATTTATCGCGTTTAGTGCAGGATACTTCAGCAGCTTTTAACTCGTCGGGCTACGCATTTTTTCACATAGAGTCGCATATATTCTGCATTATTATGGCGGTAATATTATTTATCTGTCAGCAGAATTCTTCGGATCAGGCAGGAGCGCGAATAATCTGGAGCAGGCTTTTACTTGTGCAGGTATTATATTTTCTCGCAAAAATATTTAGAGTCCTTGTTGACATAAATATATTCACTAGTTCTGACACATTGCAGTATGTAGCGGCATGCATAAATTTTGTTTGTTTCGGGCTTATTTGCTTGCTTGGGTTTATTTACAGTGAACTACGGCAGGATACGAAAATTTTTGCTGCTCTGAGAAATAAAATTTTTTCCGCGCTTCCATTTGCGTTAAATATATTGATTCTGGTCTTGAGTCCGTTATATATTGACATTCAGGACGATTCAATATTTTATTTAGTGCACATGATAAATTTATTCTACCCTTTTGCGGCGTTAGTGCGTTCGTTTTCGCGTTTGGGAGCGATAAATAAATTTGCGTTCTACCCTGTATTGATAGTAATTTTCGGGCCTGTGCAGTTATTAAATCCTAGACTGCCGTTATTATGCTTTGTAATGCTGACTGCTGATTTGCTTGTTTATATTTATTACGTTGACAGCTTAATATCAATTGACCCATTGACGAAGATTCATAACAGAAACGGTTTTATCAGGGACTTGACGAATAAATTTAATTTGGGCGAACGTGAAAATTTGTATTTATTTGCGATCGATATAGAGGACTTAAGCTCGATTAACAGGCGGTTCGGACGGCTTGAGGGCGACAGGGCGTTAATTATCACTGCGAAGGCGTTAAAAGATTTCAGCGAAAACGAGTATTTATGCATTGCTGCAAGATATTACGGCGACGAATTTATGATAATTGCAAATATCGACAATAACGAGCTTGAATTATTCACGGAACGTATACGAAATTATGTAATAAACTCTGCTGCCAAGAACAAATTAAAATATTTCCTGCGCGTAAATATAGGTTTTGCGAAATACGAAAATTACAGCCGTACAGAAACAATTTCAGGATTAATCAACGAGGCCGTAAGATCGCTCAACGAGGCACGCGAACAAAGACGATAAAGCAAATCCCCCGGCAATAAATAATTAACCGGAGGAAAAATTTTTTACATTTCTGCGCGTTCGATAGCTACAATTCCTGTGCGTGCAAGCTCGATAATCCCGAACTCCTTTAATAAACTTTCAAACGCTGAAGTCTTCTGATCGTCCCCAGTAACAGAAAGAGTCAAAGAGTCGTGAGTTATATCAATTACTGATCCTCTGAAAATATTTGCTATCTGCATTATTTCATTTCTTGCTGCCCTGTCTGCTGCATGAACGCGGACGAGCATTAATTCACGCCTTATAGCCTTTGACGGGTCAAGAATTTCGACATAATGAATCGGGACTAATTTTCGTAATTGGCTGCAAAGTAATTTGATTCTCTCTTCGTCGGAATAAATTTCTATTGTGAAGCGAGTAACATTTTGATCCACTGTCCAGCCCGCTGCTATTGTCTCAATGTTATAGCCCTTGCGTGAAAATAAATGCGCGAGTTGCGACAAGACTCCGGCCTCGTTATCCATTGCAGTAACGATTGTATAACGCTTTAAATTTTGATTTGATTCTTTTGCCTGCATGATGATTCACCCCTAATCTAACATGAAATTAACGATGAAACTATTTCCGCCGACCATTGGCCGTACCATCTCGTCAATATCAATTTTGCAGTCAATAACCCAGCCGAGTCCGTCAGCACGAGAATTAACAGCCTCAGTCAAGACCGCACGCAATGACTCGACATCATGAACGCTCCTGCCGTGAATTCCGTAAGCGTCTGCAAGTTTTGCGAAGTCAGGGCCTCGATTTAGAGTCGTCTGTGAGTATCTCTCGTTATAAATTAAATGCTGCCATTGTCTGACCATGCCTAATGTCGAATTATTGAATAAAAGCGTTATTATCGGGAGCTTGTAAAATTGTTCTGTTGCTAGTTCGTTGCAGTTCATTCTAAAGCTGCCGTCGCCTGTAACGTGTAAAACTGTTTTGTCAGGGTTGCCAACTTGCGCGCCTATTGCAGCACCGAGTCCGAATCCCATTGTGCCGAAACCTCCTGATGTGATTAACTGTCCGGGATAATCGAATTTAAAATGTTGAATCGCCCACATTTGATGTTGTCCTACGTCTGTAGTAACGATTGTATCATTTGGCAAAATTTCAGCTGCTGCCGATAAAATCTGCTTGGGAGTCAAAGTCTCGTGATTCGGGTCGTCGTCGTATTCTGTTTCTCGCTTGAATGAGAAAACGTAATTTTTCCATGCGTCATTTTTCTTGTCCCGCTTTAATTTCACGAGCAGGAGATTTAAAATTTTCTTAGCGTCGCCGATTATGTGCAGGTCTGATTTAATGTTCTTGTCGATTTCTGACGCGTCTATATCGATTTGCACGATTTTGGCATTTTTCGCGAAACCTGCCGGATTAAGTGTAACCCTGTCCGAGAATCTGCAACCGACGGAAATTAATAAATCGCACGCATCACACGCCATATTTGACGCTTGAGAACCGTGCATACCGATCATGCCCGTTTTTAAATCGCTGTCTCCGGGAAAAGCTCCGCCGCCCATAACTGTTATTGCGACAGGTGAATCAATTCGCGCTGCAAGAGTCCGAAATTCCTGCGAGGCCTTAGCACGTACGACTCCGCCTCCGCAAATTAATAAAGGTTTGTCGGACTTGTCAATTAATTCTGCGAGTTCGTCAATAGCGTTTAAATCAATTTCAGGATAACCGACGCTAGGATGATGAGTCTTTCTGAGTCTTTCGATTCTGCTGCCTGTGCTCATGTAAAATTCTTCGGGCGTTACGGGATAATATTCGCATTCTTCAGCGGTTGCATTTTTCTGTATGTCAATCAAAACCGGGCCCGGTCTGCCTGATTTCGCGATGGCAAATGCTTCTCTGACAGTGTCGGCTAAATTTTCAACTTTGCTGACTATGTACGAACATTTTGTAATTGGAAGAGTTACGCCGGTGATATCGACTTCTTGAAATGAGTCGCGGCCTATTAAATCGCTGTTAACGTTGCACGTGATGAATACTACAGGAGCCGAGTCCATATATGCTGTAGCTACACCTGTTGCAAGATTCGTAGAGCCTGGGCCTGAAGTAGCAAAGCAGACTCCGACTTTACCTGTTGAGCGCGCATAACCGTCAGCAGCGTGTGAAGCTCCTTGCTCGTGAGCTGTCAAAATGTGCTTGATTTCCTTGTGATCAAATAATTTGTCATAAACGTTCAAAATAGCTCCGCCGGGATAGCCGAAAATAGTATCTACTCCCTGTTCGATTAGACATTGCATTAATATTTCAGAGCCGTTTATTTTCATGTATGTATTATTCAAGAACTATAATTCCCCTCGAGTTAAAAATTTTCATACAAGTATATTATAATTTATGAATATTTAAAGGAGGCAAAATTTTTAATGGACATAGAATATTTATTATGGCTGCAAAATTTTCGAGACGCAACGGACAATATTTTAACGCCGTTCTTCAATGCAGTAACGACTTTAGCAGCTACAGGACTTATTTGTATTCCGATATTTATTTACTGGTGCATAAACAAGCGGGACGGGCTTTATATTCTTGTGTCGCAGAAAGTGAGCAGGTTTATTAATTCCATAGTTAAATTAACTTGCTGTGTATATCGTCCATGGATAAGAGATTCACGAGTTATCCCCGACAAAATTGCTATAAAGGGTGCAAGCGGCTATTCATTTCCGAGCGGGCACGTAATGGACTCAGCGCCTATTTACGGCGGACTCGCTGTAATTTACAGGAAAAAAGCGGCGTTAATTTCATGGTTGTGCGTTATAGCGATTATATTAACTGCGTTGTCAAGAAATTATTTAGGCGTTCACACCCCGCAAGATGTTGTAGTAGGTGTAATTTTGGCGGTGTTCTCGATATGGATAACGGGAAAAATTTTTGAATATATTTACGCTCATCCGGAGAAAGAAAATTTTTTGCTTGTTTCGGGCTTGATAGTTTGTGTGATTGCATTGCTTTATATCGAGCTGAAATCTTACCCGATGAATTATGACTCAAACGGTAAATTATTAGTTGACCCCGTAAGCATGGTAAAATCTTCACTTCCGAATATAGGAGAAGTGGCCGGCTTATTAATCGGGCGTTATCTCGACAAAAAATTTATAAAGTTTCAGCATACAGGATTTAATTTCAGGGGCGTTTTGCTTGGTTTAGTGGGCATGACGATTTATATTTTGATATTTATAGAGTTCAGGAGCATATTTAACGCGTCTGAAGTGCTGAGATTCTCAAGAGGTCTGCTTAGTATGTTATACATTATTGCGGTGTGGCCTGCTGTGATGAAAATTTTTGCGGCCGTAAGTCCAGCTCAATGCAAATAATTTATCGCGCGAAGTCGTTCGTTCTGCCCACCCACCCACCCGGATTGAAGGGGTAGCGCGAACGTGCAAAAGTTTTTAGTGCAATTACTATAAATCGCGTGCAGTTCTCTTGAAATGAAAAATTTTCGGGAGGGCTGTAATTTTTTTTACGACTACAAAAATTTTTGCTGTCAATGCGAAAATAGCTCAATAATTTTTTTGCGCGTGATATAAGCAAAGTCTTTCGGAAACGTGCATTTATAACTACGGGCGGGGAAAAACGAGTCACACATATACAACAAATTTCAAGTTTTAATATATATGCGCTCAACAAAAATATTTTGTCATAGTTTTACGAAAATGTTTATTAGCTTGATAAAATATTCCCGCTGCTTTGAATTTGTACACGACATTAAAAGATTATTGAGGTCTTGAACATTTACGGGCTTGAGCCATTTATTGAGGAGTCATCAGCTGCTACTCTTGTCCGCAATATAAGCACATGACATAATTTGCGGTGCTGACACAAAAAGTTTTTACTGCTATTAAAGTGTGCTGATTATAAAAAATTTTAACCCGCGATTACAGATATAGTCAACGCAAAAATAAAAAAATTTATCGCCATTAATGTATAACTCCCCCCTTTCTGCACATGAGTCGCGCTAGTATTCGAGATTATTAACCGGCTCGCTTAACTCCCTGTAAATCATAATTATCACAGCAAGAGATACTATAAATGTGAGTCCATCACTGGCAGGCATTGACCACAAAACGCCGTCAAGTCCCATAAAAATCGGCATCAAAATCGTTAGTCCCGCACCAAAAATTATTTCACGAATCATCGACAGCCCCGCAGAAATATACGGCCGTCCCATTGCCTGAATAAATATAAATGCAGCCTTATTCACGCACGCAAGCACTATAAAGCATAAATAAGTCCTGAAGCACTTAACCGTAAAATCTGCATAATAAACACTTTCGCCCGACGCTCCGAATAAATTTGCGATATTAGCCGGGAAAAATTCAACTATAACAAATGCAATCAAGCCAATTACAGTCTCACAAGTCAATAACAGCGAAAATAATTTTTTGACTCTGTCATGTCTTCCTGCTCCCATGTTGAAACCTGTTATAGGTGTACAGCTCGCAGAGAGTCCTACAACTATAGAAATTACAATTTGAAAGAATTTCATAACGATTCCGATTACCGCCATTGGAATCTGCGAAAACTCCGGCTGACTGAAAACGGGATCTAATGCGCCGTACTTCTTTATCATGAGATTTACTGCTGCAACACTGATTACAAGTGAAATTTGTGATAGAAAACTGCACATACCAAGCGGCAGATAACGCTTCATTAATGCAGGATTATACGAGAGATTAGCGCGCGAAAATTTTACGGCCTTCATTTTGCAGAAAATATAACGTGCTGACATAAACGCCGTGAAAATCTGCCCTAAAATCGTAGCAAGTGCCGCACCCATCATCCCCAAGTGAAACGCAAAAATAAATATCGGATCGAGAATTATATTTATCCCTGCCCCCATTAGAGTCGAAAACATTACGTAATTTGGGCTTCCGTCAGCTGATATAATCGGGTTCATAGCTTGGCCGAAAACGTAAAAAGGTATTCCCGGAATTATGAACGCAAAATATTCAAGCGCAAAATTAAATGTCTCGTCGTTAATTCTTCCGCCGAAAAAAGTTAACAGCTCTTCACGGAAAATATAATATACAACTGCGATAATTATTCCCGTCGTTGAAGAAAGTAAAACCGCACTCCCAACTGTGTCGCCCGCCTGCTTGATATTTCTTGCGCCTAGACTCATGCTCACAAAAGCGCAGACCCCGTCGCCTATTAAAAGCGTGAAGGCAAGTGCTATTACTGTCAATGGGAAGACTACATTATTTGCTGCGTTACCGTTCGAGCCTAAATAATCAGCGTTTGCTATAAAAATTTGGTCGACTATGTTATATAATGCTGCTACTAACAAAGAAATTATTAACGGAACAGAATATTTTATTAACAGTTTGCTGACCGGTTCGCGTTCGAGAAAATCATTTGGATTCAAGTTAATACACCTTCCGAGTAAAAATTTTTCGCTCGGACTTACGCAAATTAATTGCTGCACAGCACGAAATATTATATCACCGTGAACGCATAAGAAATTTAGTGTAGAATATAGGCAAAATTATAACTCAAGGAGGGGTTAATCAATGTCAATGCAAATCGTACAGACCAGCAGCATAATAAATACTTCTGGTTTTGTCAGCAGGCTTGAAAGGGGATTCACTATTAAACGGGTCGACACTCAATATTTGCACGTCAGAGAGCCTATAATGGTTCAGCGTCCCAAGATCGAAGATTTTAATAATCTCGTTGTAGTTCATGACCAGATCGAGCAGTATGTTTAACTTCATGTGATTGTCCCCTCTCCGTTGTTTTGCTTTATTTCTCGCGCTGGAGAGGGTATATAATTACTTTCATTAATATTTCATTCATAATAGGAGGTTAAGAAATTGAGACTCAAGAAATTAGCAGCGTTATTTTTCTTGGCAGCTACATTATCAGTTTGTTTTTGCGCGACTGCTTTAGCTGCTTATCGTTATGCACCGCCGCCCCGCCCTAATTACGGCCCGACTCCGCCCCCCCCGCCTCCTCCTCCACCGCCACCGCCCGGTTATATAATGCGTGAACGCGCACGAAGAGACCAAATGCGCTGGGAAGCAGAACGCAGAGAACTTGACCGCTTGGAATGGGAAAGGCGCGAATACGATCGCAGGCAGTACGAGGAACAAATGAGACGCGATTACGAACGCAGGCGCAGACATGACAGAGAAGCTAGAATCATGGGCGATATTCTCACGGAAATAATAAGAAATAACCGCGACTAAAGGAGGACGATAAAATGAAATTTTCTACAAAACTTTTTGCAATTTTTGCGTTAGTCGTTCTCATGGCGGGAAGTTCTTTCGCGGAAGTTAATTCGCCTGCTGACCTCAAAAGCGCAAAGGTCGGAGTCGAAAACGCTTCAGCAGCCCACGAGATTATTAACGAAATGCTCAAAGACTCGCACGATAATATTTTTGTGTACGAAAATGTTTCCGCACTCGTTGAAGCCCTCAGAATGAAACTTATTGATGCAGCTGTACTCGATGAGACTCCTGCTAGATATTTTCTGATTAATTATGACGGCTTGAAAGTTTTGCACGAACCTGTTGCAAGTTTTTATTACGGAATAGCTTTCAAGAAGGGCAATAAATTACGCGATGACGTAAACAAAGCTCTCACGGAAATTAAAGACGAGGGAACTTTAGCGCACATTATCGCAAAATATATCAATGCAGAACCAGACCCCGCAGGAATCGACTTCAACAAAGGTGCAAAGGGCGGAAAACTTTGGCTTGGGTGTTCGGCTGTGTTTCCTCCTTATGAAGTCAGGACAGAAAACGGCTTTGCTGGCATTGATATTGAATTATGCGCGGCGATTGCGAAAAAGTTAGACAAAGAACTTGTTGTGATTGACTGCCGGTTTGAAATTTTGCCCGAAGCTCTCGAATCAGGCCGAATCGATATGATTTGTTCAGCTTTCACTATTAATGAAGAACGTCAAAAAGTTATGGATTTCTCTGACCCTTACGACGCGGATCAAGAAGTAATTTTAGTCCTCGCCGATAAACCGGAGTCAGCTGACAAGAAGTAACAGAAAAAATTTTTTCTCCCTCGTGTAAAAGCGGGGGAATTATTTATGCAAGGAGGTTAATTAATTGAGATTAAAAACTTTAGCAGCTTCATTTGTAATAACAGCAATTTTTTCGGGAGTAAGTTTTGCTTCTACGTCAATAATTCCGCCCGAAGCAATTAAACGCATTCCAGCCCCGCAGCCGCCGAGAGTCAAGCCTGCACCAGTACAGCCAAGACCGCAGCCGCCAGTGAGACCGAATGTCCCTCCGAGAGTCAATCCTGCACCAGTACATCCGCGACCAGTACCGCCAGTAAAACCGAATGTTCCGCCGAGAGTCAATCCCGGAGCAATAGGGAGACCTTCTACACCATTACCGCACAGACCGCAGCCGCCAGTTGTGAGACCTGAACCGCCTAGACCTAGATTCAATCCGAGACCAGAACCGCCGAGAGTCGCCCCTCGTCCTGTTCCGCCTAATCGTCCACAAAGGCCGACACCTCAAGAAATACGCGAGGAACAATTAAGACGTGAACGCGCAAGACTCGAACAAAGACGCTGGGAAGAAGAACGCCGCAGAATGTTAAGACGGGGAGGAAGATAATATGAAATTTTTTGCAAGATTTATATTTATTACAGCAATAATCGCTTTAATGGCGTGTTCTGCCTTTGCTGGAGTCTCTACCCTTGACGACCTTAAATCAGCTAAAGTCGGCGTAGTTCGTTCATCAATCGCAGAGTCATTATTGCGCGGAATCATGATAGAAAGCCAAGACAAAATTTTAACGTATAATGACCTCACGACTCTTTTTGCTGGACTCAAATCCGGCGAAGTTGACGCTGTTGTAATGGACGAGTCGCCCGCAAGATTCTTTATGGCCAATGAAACCGGCTTAAAGATTTTGCCCGAAACACTCGAAAGCACTTATTACGGAATCGCATTCAAAAAGGGTAACACTTTGCGCGACGACGTAAACAAGGCACTTGCTGAACTCAAAGAGGACGGCACATTGTCAACTATAATCTCTAAATATCTTCATGTTGATGAACCTGACCCCGAAGCAATAGAGTTCAATCAAGGTGCAGAAGGCGGAAAACTCTGGGTTGGGTGTTCTGCTGTGTTCCCTCCGTATGAAATGCGCACTGATAAAGGCTTTGCGGGAATTGATATCGAATTATGCGCGGCAATTGCGAAAAAGTTAAACAAAGAGCTTGTTGTTGTCGATTACAGATTTAGCATTCTCCCTGAAGCACTCGAGTCAGGCCGAATCGATATGATTTGCTCAGCATTCAACATAACTGAAGAACGCGAAAAAGTTATGGATTTCTCCGAGCCCTACGACGCAGACCAGCAGGTTATATTAGTTCTCGCTGATAAGTAACAATCAATTTACATAATTTACACGTGCCCTCCGATTAAAACGGGGGGTATAATTTTTTGCGAGGTGAAATTTTTATTATGAAGAAAATTTTATTAGCGTTATTAGTATTAATTCTTACAGTTTCGGCAGCGTCTGCATTTTCCGGGCGTTCAAGAGAAGTTATCGCACTTCAGAGCGGCATTACAAGCGGCGTAACAGTGAGCGGCAATGCAATTTTATTCGGCACAGAAACCGGCGATATTTACGCAATCGACAAGACTTCAGGCCGTATGATCTGGGGCTATAGAGTCGCAGGCTCAATAAAGGGAACTCCGGCAATTTCCGGCGGCAACGTAATTTTTGCTGACGGTGAAGGCGTTGTAACATGTCTGCGAGTCTCTGACGGCGCATTTATCTGGCAAAATCTCCCGATTACATCAGATAGCGTTTCTTCTACTATGAATGACGGCGTAACAGTCGGCGGAGGCATGATCTTATTCACACGCGATGACGGAAATTTATACGCAGTTGACGCGAAAAACGGCAATAATTTATGGACATTTGCCGGCGGAGTCCAGAGAGTCAGAGTCGCCCCCGGTTATGGCGAAGATACTATATTTTTAGGCGGTTATGACGGAAAACTTGACATCATTTCACCCAACAACGGCAAAAGAATCGGCGGAGGCGGTGCAGGCGGTGCAATTAATACCCCAGTCGTAGTAAACGGCAATGTATATTTTTCTGCGTGGGACGGCTCTGTCCAGTCAGTAAAAATTAAAGGTATTGTCCCAGAGTGGCACACAAAAGTTTCTGATGTTGTTACAACTGCTCCAGCTGTCAGCAGTAATCATGTAGTTGTCGGCACAGGAAGAGGCACAGTCGCAGCTCTTGACGCAAAATCAGGCAAAATTTTATGGGAGTCAGATTTAAGCGGTGCTTCTGGCGGAGAAATCAGCGGCAATATCGTAATTTCAGGCGGACTCGTTTTTGCAGGAACATCAAGCGGAACTCTTTACGTTCTTGACGGCAACACCGGCGCAGTAAGATTTAATCTCAATGTCGGCGGTTATCCTCATATTGCAGACGATAACGGAACTATTTACGTAACCGGAGGCCATTCACTTTATGTGCTTCAGTAAAATTTTTGCGGCATTAGTAATAATGTCATTATTTCAAGTCAGGGCGTTTGCAGGCGAGAAAACCGCGCAGACTCCCTGGCTTAATACTAATTTAATCGGAGCAGTAAAGAATAATGATTATCACCCGTCATTGAAAAACGATTTTTACGGAGCTGTCAATTATGAGTGGCTGATTAACGCGAAATTAAAGCCGGGCTACTCACGCACAGGAGCATTCACAGAGCTTCAGGACGAATTAGACGCAAATTTACGCGCAATAATGACCGACAAATCTTTAACCGGCCATGACGCAGAAATCGTACAAAATTTATATTCTCTCTGGCTCGACTGGGACAAACGAAATAAAAACGGTCTCGGCGATTTACCCGAATTAATTCGCGAAATTGAAGCAATAAAGACTCTTGATGATCTCAACAAATTTTTTATGTCAAAGACGAGCTTTAATAACAGCTTAGTAATTGCTGATTTCGGACTCGGACTCGACAACAAAGACTCTGAATCTTACAATCTTGAATTAGTACCGACCGGCTTATCACTGGGAGACTCGGCAGAATATAAAAATTTATCAACAAACGGAGCGCGCACGAAAAAATTTAATGACTCTGTAGCTAATTATATGCTCAGGCGTTTAGGCTATGACGAGTCAAAAATTTCAGGCATTATTGCAAGTGCTTTCGAGTTCGAGAAAAAAATTGCTGCTCACATGATGAACGTTAATGAGCTTGAGTCCCCTGAAGCTATCGAGAAAACTTATAACCCGCTTTCACTTGATGATTTGCGCGAGAAATCTAAAATTTTCCCCTTCGCTGACATAATAGAGGCTCACAAAGCAAATTCAAGACTCATGAACCTCCAACAACCCGAATGGTTAAAGGCTTTGAATGATTTATACACGAGCGAAAATCTTGACTCAATTAAAGCATATCTAATCAGGAACCTTGCAAGCTCCTACATGGGAAAAATCGACGAGCCCGCATATAGAGAACTTCAGCGATTATCAAACGAGCGCAACGGCACTAAAGGCAGCAAGCCCGATAATGAAATCGCAGTAGATTTTGTTCACGGCAATTTATCTGTTCCGGTCTCTAAATTATACCTGTCTAAACATGTCAGCAGCCAGACAAAAGACGAGATTACTCAAATTATGCGCGATACAGTGAAATTTTATCGTGAAATGCTCAAATCTGAAAAATGGCTCTCCGAACAAACCCGCGCAAAAGCAATCGAGAAACTTGACTCAATGAGGCTTAATTCTGCTTATCCTGATAAATGGGTCGATTATTCCGACTTGACAATAAATCCAAACGGGACATTGTTAGAAGCTCTCGAGTCAATTCGCGATTTCGGCATCAAGAAATATTTTTATGACCGTCTGAACACTAAAGTAGACCACGATTTATGGATCTCTGATGTTACAGTCGTAAATGCCTATTACAAGCCTTCAGAAAACTCGATTAACATTATAGCCGGCATTCTGGGAGGAGATTTCTATAATTCTTCAATGTCTTATGAGCAGAAACTCGGCGCTATCGGAATGGTAATCGGTCATGAAATTTCTCATGCATTCGACACACGCGGCGCACAATTCGACAAAACCGGCAATATGTTCATGTGGTGGACTGCTGAAGACTTCAAAGAATTTAACGAACGCGCAGACAGGCTCATAAAATATTTAAGCACAATGATAGTTGATGATACCGGAACGCACTATAACGGCGCACTTGTTCACACTGAGACAATAGCAGACATGACCGGCATTAAAGCAATGTTAGGTATAGCTGCAAGTCATAAAGGGTTTGACTATGATAAATTTTTCAGACAGTACGCTAAAATCTGGAAGTTAGTGCAGACCCGCGAAAGAATCGACAGTTTGTTAAAATTTGATGTTCACGCGATGCCCTATATCAGAGTCAATGCAATAGTGCAGCAATTCCCGGAATTTTTCGATACATATAAAATTGTGTCTGGCGATGAAATGTATTTAGCTCCTGACTCGCGCGTTGCAGTCTGGTAATATAAAGCGTTTACACAATATTTCGCCATTATTGCACTAAAATATAATATAACAGAATCAAGCCGCCGCCTCGCCCCACCCGCCCACCCTGCTCGGCGGCGGAAACTCCTTCACCATTCACGCATTTATCAGCAAATTCACTCTATCAGCTGTAAAAAATTTCTGCTAAGATTTATAACTTCAATGGGAGGTGGAAATTTTTATGAACAAGATAATCACGATTGGGCGCGAGTTCGGCAGCGGTGGTCGTGAAGTTGGCCGCAAACTTGCCGAGATTCTCAAAGTTGCATATTACGACCGCGAAATTATATCGGAAATAGCAAAGCGCACGTCTCTATCAGAGAAATACGTTCAAAATGTCGCGGAACATAGACCCGTTATCCCGTTTCCGATTCATACGGGGCGGACTTTCTGGGCGGTAATTCCGGATTATAATCAATCTGTGCAGCAGGAACAGCATAATATAATCCGTGAAATGGCTTCAAAATCTGACTGCATTATCGTAGGACGAGGGGCAGATTATATTTTACGCGAGCTTAACCCGTTTAGATTATTCATTTATTCGGACATGAACAGCAAAATTAAACGGTGTCAGGCAAATAAAAGCAGTGATTACGAGAAAGGCGCAGGAATGTCAGAAAATGAGCTTGCTAAACGAATCGAGCAGATTAATAAATCACGTGCAGATTATTACGAGTTCTACACCGGACAAAAATGGGGCGATAAAGCTAATTACGATATTTGTATTAATACAGGAAATATAGAACCTGCTAAAATAGCAGAGTTTGTCGCTAAAATTTGCTAAAATCTATACACCAAATTCTTTATCTTAAACGAGGAGATGAATACATTGAGAAATTATTTAGACGTCCTTGAAAAGGTCGAAGAAACTGGCACAAAAGCCTGGCTTGTCGGCGATACTGTCAGAATGCTTGAAATGGGAATACAACCGGAAATTATTACTCTCGCTGTAGATTCTGATGATATGTACGGAATATCTAAAGCTCTCGGAACCGGCACAGTTGACTCACGCGGCCCCTTCCCAGCTCTGCGCGGAGAAATTATGAGCGTTCCTTTCAGGGCATTCGGTCTCAGAGGCGCGACAATTGAAGACGATTTAGCCTTCCGTGATTTAAGCATTGAAGCTATTGCTATACGTTCTGACGGCGGAATGATTGACCCATTCGGAGGCAGATTCGATATTCGCAATAAAGTTATTAGACTCACCGGCGATAATGTCGAATTAATCGAGGCTGACCCGTTGAGAATTTTGCGTATGCTCCGTTTTGCTGCTGAATTTGAGATGGATATTTTCTGGAAGAGCGACACCGACGTAAGAAAATTTTTAGACGTTCACGCAGATAGAATGAAGGATATTCCCCAAGAACGCTGGGGACGCGAAATCATGAAGGGACTCAGCAGACGGCCTCACAGATTCATAAAAATGTGCGACGATTATAGATTATTGCCCTATTTCCTGAAGGAGCTTGACGAACTTAAATATATTCCCGACGGTAAAGGCAGCAATCTTTATCAGCATGTTTTGACAGTCCTGCAAGTAATTGAGTCACGCCTCGACACAAATAAATTAATGCAGAGCGACTCTTTTGTCTTGTCCGGACTCTTCCAGCATATCGGCACTAAGACTCTTGACGGCTCAGACAGAACAAAGCTAACAGACCGCAGAATAACTGATTATATGACACGCTGGAATATCCCGTCAGAAACTATTGATGAAGTAATTGCAACTCTCGACAGCTACAAAACTTTTTATAACCCCGTATCAGAAGAAAAATTCTGTGAGGACGTTCTCGAATTTTCACGCGATGCAATAGAAGTAGCTCTTCAATTTGCAAAATCTGTTGCTTATGCAGGAGGTTTCGCGGAAGAATACAGCGACGTTCTTGATAATAACTCATGGAATTTAAAGCAGGTTCTACGCAGATTCAATAATGTAAGGCTGCAAACAGAAGGCTCTACACGCTACATGACCGGCCGTGAAGTAATGACGCTCTTAAACATGAAACCGGGACGCAGAGTCGGTGAACTTCTTGACGGTCTCGATATGGCAGTAGGTACAGGAAAAGTCAGCAGTCGTGCAGGTGCAGAGGCTTGGCTGAGGGCGCAGACAGCGTGAACGATACTATAGCGGCAATCTCTACAGCGTTGGGCGAAGGAGGAATCGCAATAATAAGAGTCTCCGGGCTCGACGCTTTTACTATTTCCGGGAAAATCTTATCCCGCAAAAATTTTGATACTCCCGGAAAATTATATTTAACAAATTTATTGGACGACTCGCAAAATATTATAGATAGAGTCTTGGCTGTGAGATTCAACGCTCCTAACACGTATACAGGTGAAAATCTCGCAGAAATTCACACTCACGGGGGAATATTAATCGCCCGGTTATGTCTTGATTTATTGCTCAAAAACGGCGCAAGACCAGCAGACCCCGGAGAATTTACACGACGCGCATTCATTAACGGCCGAATCGATTTATCACAAGCTGAAGGAGTCTTAACGCTCATTAAATCACGCAGCATTGAAGCACTTCACGCAGCAGCAAGAACTCTCAACGGCGAATTATCAAAAATTGCTCATAATATCCACGACAAAATTTTAGACATTCAGGGAAGTATTGAAATCGGCTTAGACTTTCCGGAGGGCGAAATTTACGAGAGCGATATTTTATTACGGCTTGAAGGTGTCATTAATGAGCTTGAAAATTTAATCTCGCGTTGTTCAGCTGGTATGCTGTTAAATGAAGGAGTAAGAGTCGTTATTGCTGGGTCTCCTAATGTCGGCAAATCGTCGCTGCTAAATGCTTTACTCGGCAAAAACCGCGCAATTGTTACGGACATTCCCGGCACAACCCGCGATATTATCAATGAGAGCATAATTATTAACGGCGTTCCCGTGATATTAACTGATACAGCAGGACTCAGAAAATCAGATGATGTTATAGAATCTGAAGGAATAAAGCTCGCTCAATCGGCCATAAATGACAGTGATATTTGCTTGTACGTAATTGATTCTTCGCGCGAATTAAATAATGACGAGAAAATTTTTATTGACTCACTCAATGACAGAAGTATTATTATTCTCAACAAGTCAGACTTAACGCAGGTGAATCAGCAAATTAATTCAGAACGCGAACAAATTTCTATTTCTGCAAAAAATTTAACCGGCCTCGATGAATTAAAGGCTTTAATTTACCGTATTGCATGTAAAGATTCGTTATTGTCGTCGGGACTTAATACCAGCGCAGGACAGTTAGAGACTCTTAATAGTGCGCTTGACTCATTGAGGAACGCTAGAGACTCAATTATTAACTGCATGGGAGAAGACATTACAGCCGGATTATTAAATTCTGCAAGGCTCGATTTATTGCGCGTGCTTGGCCTCGATCCCAGCGATGAATTACTTGACTCCATGTTCAGCCGATTTTGTGTAGGGAAATAAATTAACTGTAATTACTGCAAAAATTTATGTGGAGATTAACGCAAAATTTCATGATTACAGGAACCCTCAAGAATAAAGATGACACAGACAACGGGCAAAAATATTCAGGACTCCATTTTCCCAGATTCTAAAATCGATCAGTCAATGCGATGGAGCAATTTTATTCATGATGACCCCGCCGGAATTACAGCCAGCTCCCTGACTTTGACGAAAACGGGAATATAAATACAACCCCTACAACATAAACGAGACTATTTCAACATTTGCCCAATACATGAGCGACGCAAATTTTATGATTTCTACTCCGCAATTACTCGATAAAATTATTCGTGGGCTTAATGGGTGATAGACTTAGGGCGATGTTTATGAGTACATGTTAAGTAGACTCAGCACTGCCGGCAGAAATGGCTAATTCAGGACTTCGCGTCAAATTATTCATATGATGATAGAAATTATCAAGCGGCTGTTACTCCTGAAGAACTAGAAAATTTCAGAGAGCCGGCCTTCACTGGTTTTGACACCGATAGAACAATGTTAAGAATTTCAGCAATGAATCGCCGGAAATTATTTATCTCGACAGCGTTTCAAAGAATAACGATGCAGCCGGAAAATTTTAAATAGCCCTTCAAGGGTACTATTGACGCAGAAATAATCAACAAAAATTTAACTGTTCTCACTGACACAAGAAAACGGAATCCGAAATTTAGTATTTGCAAGGTTTCATTTTTCTAATTACACAAAATTTTGGACAAACCTATCTTACGATTATATGCCTTCTGATTATCAGTGAGTGGAACTTTTTTCCTGCGTCTTATTGGATGAAGACTATTTTTATGAATCTTTCTGATACCCTGATAATCCTTATCTGCTATTAAACTTGTATGTTCTGATAATGGTAGTTCGCTCTGCTTAAATAATTACGGCCTCCGCAAAAATCTACAGCAAAAATTTCCCCTGTAATATAATTTATTACTATTTGAGCTTTTCTGTGTATTTCTTTTTCTTGCTGCTGTAGTATTCTGATGTCCGTCCCCTTTTTAGCCGCTTAATTTCACATTCAGTTTGGTGTTATCCTAATAAAGTGGACAGCAAAATAAGAAATTTAGGAAGGAGACATAAAATATGAGAACTCGTTCAGTAAAATATAATGATGAATTCAAAAAG
>JAFSXS010000099.1 GCA_017443945.1 Synergistaceae bacterium | reverse complement strand
CGATATTATTTATTTCAGGCTTTGACTCCGGTTCAGGTGCCGGCATGTAGTCAGGTACTGAAGAAATATTTGTGATATTAACTTGCATAGTTTTTGATGAAGGCTTACCGACTCCGCGTCCCAAACTTGAATCCCATTCGAGTTTATTATAATGAATCGTGTAAATATAATGAATCTCGGCCGGGAGTGCTGCAAATTCGATTAATCCGCTTGAAGTGTCATAGCGCGTGTTAATTTCATTGCCCGATGAGTCTTTAGCTGACAAATCAGAAATATTTGATGACATAAACGCAAATTTATACGGATAAGAACTATTGCCGGTCTCTAATAAGTTGAGTCCCGAAATATTCTGCTCAGAAAAAACGAGATTCCATAAATTTTTGTCGCTGATGTCGATTACAGCAATTTGAGTCTGCGCGAAATATAAACTGTGCAGCTTTGAATTATTGCGCAGATTAAATCCCGTTATAGGATTCTCTGAACAATATATAGTAGTAAGCTCTGGATTATTGCTCAAGTCCAAGAAATTAATATTATTGACCTGACACCATAACTCCTGCAAAAGAGTGTTTTTGCTTAAATCAATGCGCGAAATATTATTATGCGGACAATCAAGTTTTATCAATGACGTAAAAATTTGAATGCCCTCAAGTGAAGATACTTTTTTGTTCTCTTCGCCCTCTATCGTGATTTCTTTGACTGCTGCAATTTCTGAAGTGCTTAATACGCCGTCGTTGTCGGAGTCAAAATTTTTCACGTACTCGCAGAAAACCTCATCAGGAAAATTAGACGAGTCAATCACATACGCCGAGCCTTCATCGATTATGACGAGATTTAAAATTTTCTCGCTATCACCCCTAGAATTTGAGAGATTAAATTTTACGGTGAAATTTCCTGACTCTAATGGAACGCCCGCAATTATTCCTTTGTCAAAGCTGAGTCCATTAGGGAGTCCGCTAACCTTCCATTTAATAGTTACTCCGAGTGCGTCAAGTTCGACTCTGTATGTTAGATTCTTGACACCAGCGGGAAGGCTTGAATCCTTCAAATATGGATACTCTGAATTATCGTCCTCTATTATGAAATTAAATTCTTTCTCGTCAGTGCCGGTCAAGTTAGAAATTTCTACTTTTATCGTGAAATCTCCTGATTGAGTCGGCCAGCCGTAAATATAACCTTCCGGAGAAAGTTCGAGTCTGTACGGTAAATAGCCCTCAATGATTCGCCATGAAAACGGAGTGCTGCCCTCAAAATCGAGCTTTATATCATACTTATAATTTATCATGCCGTCCGGAATTTCCTGCGTGAGTATATGAGGTGCAATAATATCGCCGACGTTTACGCTTATATAAGCCTTGAGTCCGTTATATTCTGCCGTCAAAAATGTAGTGCCGTCTTTGAGAGCATGAACTTTGCCATCTTGTGTAACTTCTGCGATGTCAGAGCTGGCAGAACTCCAAACCGTACCCATTAAGGGCGATGAAATATTTATTAAATTTCCGTCTGAAGTCTTTGCGTAGAGCGGGAGTATTAATTCATCATTTGACTGCATAAAAATAGCGTCGCTGCTCATAAATAAAATTTCTTGAACGTCTAAATCAGCTTGAATAATAATTTGAAATTCGCCGGATTGATATATTTTTTTGCCGTCTACGTTAGAGAAACACGATACATTATAAATTCCAATGTCTTGGCTTTGAAATTCTACAGTAAGCTCAAAATTTTTATCGTCAATACTGTACATAGGATAAATTACAGCTTCGTAATCGTCAGACTTAGTAAATTTAATATAAACCGGATCGCTTATATTATCTTCCGTTGAGACAGTAAATTTTATAGCAGCCTTTTCATTTACGCGCAAAGATTGTGAAGATAGATTTAATGTTAGTCCGTTAACGAATAAATTATCAAGTTCATCACTATCTGTATTATTTATATCTACATTAGATTTAGCTGATGAGTAAGTGCTATTATTGCCGGAAGAATTAATCTTAGTAAAAATTTTAAAACGGTCTAAATTTTCTTCTTTTAGTGCGTAAACGACTTCCCAGCCTGTATCATTTTGGAAGCAAATTTTAGAGTGTCTATATTTCCAGCCCCACATACCGACAGCAGCACTTCCGAAATCTCCCGCAGCACTTTTTTCTGATACGTATAAATCATGCTCTTGTCTGGAAAAAAGTGCTTCAAGAATATTAAGCGGATATTCTGCAATTGTGCCTGCTCCTAATAATGCTTCTCTAAACAATAATACTATAGAATCAATCGTGCAGTTCCAAAGGACATCAAAAACGCGGTCAAACTTGGGCATAAATCCAAATAGTTCTTCTTTCTTAGATATAAGAAATCCCAGCACGGTATCTCTTCGCATCTTGACTGCTTCTTCTTGAATTTTTTTCGCGACATCAACGGCATTGTCCGATTTTATCAAGGTCATTAGCTCATCCCATAATTCTGTAGCTTCCAATCCCCATTCTTCAATTTTCTTGAGGGACTCTCTTGAGTACTTCAGGTCTAATTCATCGAGTCGATCTAAGATATTAGCCCAGTCTCTGCCTAATGAATATGCTCTGTATGCGTTTTTCCAGAATACAAATATATCAAGCAATGAAGCTATTCCTCTGTTAATTAACTTCCATTCTTCGCCGACTTTGCCGTAAATAGCGAACATAGGAACATTTACAGGAAAACCTCCAGTAACGATATTGCTGTTAACGGCCATATCTTCTCTTGCTTTGTGATAAATACTTTCTTTGCCGCCTCCGAAAAATGGTGCTAACGGTTCAATAATTAATCTGCGTATAAGCATTCCAATTTTCAAGTAACCTGTAGCAGAGAGTGAAAATATCCCGTCAGGGTCTAAAACTTTGAAGTCTCCCATTATGCAGTTTGCCCAAGGTGTGCCTCTGTGAGGGACTGCAATTGATATAAATCTGCGCACCATTCCTTGACCGTATGAACGCATTGTATAATAATTTCCGTCAAATGAATGCGCTTCAGGCAAACAAAAACGTCTTGCCATAAGTCCACCCATATCGTAGCCTACTATATCAATTTTTGTACATACAATATTCTTATCATGATATTTCTTGAAGACATATGCTATTTCGTTAAATAAACTGTTGAAGTTACCGGCTAATAATTCCGAAGGCCCTTTTGCGCCGTCATAGTTCCATGAATAGACATCAAATTTATTTTGCTTCAGAATAGGCAGAACGCCATTTCCGTTATTAGCAAACGTATTTTCTACGCTTGCTCCAGCTCCAAAACCGTGAAGCAGCATTACAGGAGCCGCAAGAATCTCTAAATCTATATCCTCGTTAAATTCGCGTTGTGCGTCTGGGTCGTCCTCGTCGTAGTCAGCGATAAAATTCACATGTACGTTGAAATCATCTTTCGGGAAAACTTTTAATCGCGGGAAATTTTCAGGCGCAACTAATACCGCTGAAACCTGATATGTATCATTATAAAGTTTCTCAACTCGCAGGCTTGAATTAACCGGGCTTCTATTCGTAAATTTTTCTATAGCAACCTCTGAATTTGGATCAACAGTAAATGTTACAGTGCCGGGCTTGGTAGTCTGGACTCGTAAAATCAGGCGTGAATTTCCGTCCGCGACAAAACCTTTTTTGCCGTATTTTCTTGCTGTAAATGATGTAATAGATTTCTCGTCCAGCGCGTAACCTTGTCTATTGAGATAATTTTTATCGTTGAAGCTGTAAATAATATTTTCTGTTGCTCCGGCGCGCTCAAGTACTGCAATATTAATATCGGCTCTTATAGTAACGTCCATTTTTGCATTTTGCGGAGAATGAGTAATATATTGATATTTTATTTCCGCTGGTCTCTCGTCGAATAATACAACACCTGTATCAGCGTTATAACTCAGCATTCTTGCACTTCCGCCGTTAGCCTTTATCGAGAAAATGTCGATATTCTCAAGTTTGGACACGTAATTATTTAAATCTACCTCGTAGCCGTCTAATGTTTTATTGACGATTAAACCCGTTGTGAGCTGATTATCACAATTTAAGCTGACCAAAGATTTATTATTGCTTAAATCTAATTCTGTCAGGCGGTTATTCCAGCAGTCGAGCTCCCTTAAATTTGTACAGTGAGATACGTCAATTTTTGAAATATGATTCCCGCCGAAATGCAATTGTTCAAGCGATGGACAGCCGCTAATGTCTAAATATTGAAGATTTCCGTTGTATAAAAATAGCTGCCTCAAATTAGCTTTATTGCCGAGATTAACATTTTCGAGTTCGGGATTATCGCCGCAATGAAGCTCTACCAAGTCAGGAATATGCGCGACATCCAAATTTTTTAAATTATTCTCATGACAGCCCAGAAAAATTAATGATTTATTATTAGATAAATTGAGTTCCGTTAAATCATTTGCTCGGCAGTCCAATTTTAATAGCGCGGGATTATTGCTGACGTTAAGCTCACCCATATGATCGCCGATACAGAAAAGTTCATAGAGGCCGGGGAAAAATTCTATTCCCTTGAGTGTCTTAGCTCCTCCGAATGTGCTTGTAGCGAAAGTATTAGGAAATGCAGCAAACTCTACAGGAGCAAGAAAACCATCATTAGCACCGGCCCTATATAATTTGCCGTCTGAGTCATACGCGTCCCAGCCGAAATCCCATATTCGCAGGAAATTACGGAAATTTGAATCAGGAAAATTTTTCTCATTAAGTGCTAAACCTTCCCAAGTATCAGCCAAAGCCGCCGGAATAATTAGCAGACTCAAGCAGGCCATTAACGCAAAAATTACAGCTTTCTTCATGTTATGCACCTCTTTATAATAAATTATGTGAAGTGCAGAATATTATATAATTTTTCCTGTCCGTGACACAATTTTTACTGTGAGATTTATATTTTTCCCTGAAAGTGTCAAAGCCTCGTTAATCATTCTCTCAAGACCTCCGCAGCAAGGGACTTCCATTCTTAAAAGTGTAATGCTCTTAATCTCGTTTAACGCGAAAATCTGCGAAAGTTTTTCACTATAATTAACGCCGTCTAATTTCGGGCAGGCAATTAATGTAACATGACTCTTTATGAACTCGTTATGAATGTTTGCGTAAATAAATCCTGTGCAATCAGCAGCTATCAATAAATCAGAGTTCTTGAAAAATTCAGCATTAACAGGCACTAATTTAATTTGTATCGGCCACTGAATCCCTAAAGAAAGCATTTGACGTGAAACCTTTGCGCGTTCGACAGCGATTTTATCATATTCGGGTGCTTCACGTTCTATAAAGCTAATTGCGCCCGTCGGACATTCCGGCAGACAATCACCGAAACCGTCGCAAAAATTTTCGCGCGTTAATCTTGCTTTGCCGTCAATAATATCAATAGCTCCCTCGTGGCAGGCTCTAGCACATAAACCGCAGCCGTTACATTTGGACTCGTCGATATGAATAATTTTGCGAATCATAAAAAATTTCTCCCTTCAAATTATATAACCTGATTATAACGCGACTCTCAATAACGGGATAACGTTAATAACCGGCTCTTCATAGGGGTGAATTTTCTTTATTGCCGTGATAATTGAGTCTAAATCTTGAATCCTGCAAGTAACTTCTGCTTTGATTTCACTTTCTGTGCTTAAAATATTTTGCTCGCCCTTGTATGGATTCGTATTCTCTAAGGGTCTCCACGTGCTGATTACATGACTATATGACATGCACGAGTCATAATTTCCGATATGGCCTGCATCACAATCACGTAAAATTTGCTGTAATGCTTGTAAATGCGACTCAGGTATAAATATTTCGAGCTTGCAGAATTCCATCATAATAACTGCGTGTAAATCGGGCCGGCGGGGTTAAGCTCACTGCGCATTAAGAAGAGTTCATCACAGACCCACGAGAAATTTTGCACGGTGCCGAGCTTTCGTACGAGTTCTTCAGGCAAATATGAATCTTTCAGCCTTGCCAAAGTCATATGAGCGCGAAATTTTTTATCGTCCAACGGTAAATCGGCCTCACTGTAGAGAACGTCATTAATTTTGCGTGAAAGTTTTGCGAGTTCCTGCGAGCCTTTGTCGCCTCCAAGCCATAAGACTCTGGGAGCGTTCAAATTAGGAAATGCCCCGATGTGATTTAATTCGATAGTGAAGGGCTTAAATTTTTTCATGGGCGTTAATAGATCCTGCACGAGTCTTATAATGCCGGGTTCGAGTTCGCCTAAAAATTTTAATGTGATGTGAAATTGATTGCGCCTTACCCATTTTATGCGTGAAAGCGGCCTTAATTCCGACAAAAAGTTTTCGAGTGAGTCTGCTATATTGCCCGGAAGTTTGACCGCCACGAACGCGCGTATTAATTCAGACATTATAAATATTTCACGAGCTCGTCTAAATTTTTCCTGATAAAGTGTCTCTCTGCCGGTTGTGCGTCATCAGCAGGGTAACCGATCGGGAAGAGTGCGACTAAATCATAATCATTCATTTCGGGGAATAACTCCTGCAATTTAGGAGCGTCAAAGAATCCTACCCACGTTGAACCGAGCCCGCAATTTTCTACAGCTAACATCAAATGAGTCGCGACAATGCAAGCGTCAACGTCTTCATAATTTCTGCCGTCAGATCTTACAAATGCTCCGTCCTTAGTGCCTCCTACAGCGAGAATAACGGGTGCATTAAAGTGGCATGGTGTAACGGTTCTAACTTTTTCGAGCGCGTCAGGACTCTTGCAGACCCAAATTTTTACTGGCTGAACGTTTTTAGCTGTAGGTGCGAGTCTAGCTGCTTCCAAGATAGCATTTAATTTCTCGTCTTCTACGGGCTTGCTTGCGAATTTTCTGCATGAATAGCGCGATTTAATTACGTCAACAAATTCCATATTTATATATACCCCTTTGCATGTGTGAAAAAAGCCGCCGCCGAATAGGGTGGGTGGG
>JAFSXS010000098.1 GCA_017443945.1 Synergistaceae bacterium | reverse complement strand
CAATGACAACGACTCCCAGTATGCACTAAACTCCTGCCATTTGTTATTTACCCAGTCTTTAGCACTTGAAGCAAAATCCTTAACGCTTGAGAAAATATCACTCAATGACGAAGAGTCCCACCATGCGCTAAATTCTTGCCACTTTTGACTTACCCATTCTTTAGCACCTGAAGCAAAATTCTTCACTCCTGAGAATATATCTTTTAGCGATACAGACTCCCACCATACTTTAAATTCTTCCCACTTTTGACTTACCCATTCTTTAGCACCTGAAGCAAAATTCTTCACTCCTGAGAAAATATCACTTAGCGATACAGACTCCCACCACGCGCTAAATTCTTGCCATTTATTATTTACCCATTCTTTAGCACCTGAAGCAAAATTCTTTACGCCTGCAAAAATATCACTCAATGACCACGAATCCCACCATACTTTAAATTCTTCCCACTTTTGACTCGCGCAGTCATAAGCACCTGAAGCAAAATTCTTTACGCCTGCAAAAATATCACTTAGCGACAAAGAGTCCCACCAATTTACGAGAGACTGCCACTTTTGCTTTATCCAATCCCAAGCACCTGACGCAAAATCTTTTACCGGCTCGAATATATCACCTAGCGAGATTGTATCCCACCAGGCCCAGAAGTCGTCCCATTTTTGTTTTACCCAGTCATAAGCCTTTTTTGCGTAATCCTTCAGAGCCGCAAATACGTCTTTGATTGTCCATGACTCCCACCACGCTTTTAATTTGTCCCAGTTCTTATAAAGCGCGTAACCTATTGCGATTGCCCCTGCTATTGCTGTAATTATGAGTCCGATCGGGTTTGCTGTCAGAGCTGCGTTCCATAGCCATTGAGCTGCTGTCCATGCTTTAGTCGCTGTTGTGATTAAAATCTGTTTGCCGTAATAAAGCGCGAGTTTTCCTGCATCTAATAATTTTTTCCCGCCCTTCATTACTAATTGCCATGATTTTTGCGCACCTGTCAAAACTTTTGTCTTAGCTGCCGCAAACAATGACGCGTGCTCATTCTGCAATAATTTCACATTCAGCCAGTCAAACGCGACTCTTGCGTGCTGGAACGGTAATTTTGTTAGATTCCATGCAATTCTTAAGCCTGTTACTGCGACTTTATAACCTGCTATAGCTGCGACTCCTCCGACAAGAACCTTTGTAACTCGCGGATATTCCTGTGCAAGCTGTGATAATCCGGAAGTCCAGCCGGTGAAAACGTCTACAGCCTTCTGCACTGTCGGCAGTAAAACATTTCCGATGTCGATCATAAGACTTTCTGTAGCAGACCCAAGACGCGTAAAAGCTCCCTGCATTGTGTTGTTCATGACATCGGCCATTTGCTTAGACACACCGTCTGCACCCTGATTGAGTCTCTCTAAATTTTGCAGACTTCCGTTAACTGACGCTTCCATAACTGCGAGCATTCCGGCGGCGGCTTCCTGACCAAATATATTTGTCAAATATTTCATTCGGTCGCCTGAACCCATATTTTTCATTTTAGCTGCTAAATCCTGCATGAGTCCCGGCATTTTCCGCAAATTTCCTTGTGCGTCGCGTGTTGCAATTCCTAGAGCGTGTAAAGCCTTCTCGACTGCTTTCGGTTCCTTCGACAGCCTGTTAAAAGCTGCCCTTAACGCCGTACCAGCCTGCGATCCTTTGATACCTGCATTGGCCATTATTCCGAGCATAGCCGCTGTTTCTTCGATTGATACGCCGAGTCCTGACGCAACCGGAGCGACATATTTCATTGACTCGCCTAATAGCGCAATACTTGTGTTACTTGCTGCGCTTGTTTGTGCGAGAACATCGGCGACCCTGTTTGACTGGTCAGCACTGAGATTAAATCCACGCAAAGTACTGGCCGCAATATCTGCCGCATTCGATAAGTCCATACCTTCAGCGGCTGCCATGTTCAATAAACCCGGCATAGCTGCAATTATTTCATTTGCTTTGAAGCCTGCACGTGCTAAATTTTCCTGCGATTGTGCTGCTTGAGTTGCTGTGTATTGTGTATCTCGTCCGAGCTGTCGAGCCTGTTCCGTGAGTCTTGCGAGTGCTTCTGCGTCGGCGGCCTGCTGTTCGAGACTTTTATTTTTCCCGGTAAAAGCTACAGCCTGAACCCTTGCCATAGCCTGCTGGAAATCTCCGGCCTGTTTTACTGGAGCTGCGAGACTCAATCCCAGACCTGCCGCTGTCATTAGATCGCCCTTAATATTATTGAACGATAGATTTTGTTTTGTTGCCTCAAGTGCTGCACGTGAACGCGATAATCTTGCTTGAGCGTCGGCGAGTCTTTGTGATTGCTGAGTGAGTCTTGATTGTTCGCTCGCTAAATTTCTTGTGTCGACTCCTGCTCCGGTTAATTCTGTGCGCATTCGTGAGAGTGCTTCCCGGTCTCGGTCTAGTCGTGATTGAAGCTGATTTGCTGTCGAGTTTAAATTTTTCTGCTCATTCTGCAAAGTTTTCGTCTGCTGTGCGGAATTTCTTATTTCAGTGTTGAGTCTCTGCGTTGTTGCCTGAGCCGTTTTCAATTGCGACTCGCTTTGTTTGACAGCACCTCCGAGTCTCCTGACTTCTGCTTGAGCCTGTGCATATTGCTTTTGTAATTCAGCAGTCGGGCCGGTTGATTTCTGTATTTGGCGTTTGAGCGAATCTGCATTTAACTGCGCTGCTGCATAAGCGTCTTTATTGCGTCCGAGTTCAGCACTTAATCTCGAAATTTCTGACTGTGAAGCCTTGTATTGTTCTCTTAACTGTGCTGTTTTCTGCGTTGAAGAGCTTATTTGATTGTCAAGTGCTTTAGCTTGTGATTGAGCCGCTAACATTGCCGTTTGATTGCCTTTGATAGCGTTTTGCAGTTTCTGGAAGTCTCCTATTTGCCCCGAAGTTTGCTGCAATGCCTGAGTTTGTTTTTGCAGCTGACTCAAAGTTTGCCCTGCTTTGCCGAAGACGCTGCCAAATCCGCCAGTTAGTGCCGCTCCGATAGCAAAAGTTATTTCCATTGCCTTAGCCATTTACAAAATCACCGTCCTTTCCTGCTGTGTTTTTCCATTTCGCGTTCTAACAATTTCGCCTCATCGCTGACGATATTAACCCATTTGAACAACTCGCCTAATGACATTTTGAGCCATTCTAAGACGGGTGTATTTGTATCAGCGCGGGCGAGCCTGACTGCAATTCGCCTTAAGATATTTCCGGGAGACTCGCCGGGTCTTCGTTTGTCTCGGTTGTCTCGTCTGAATCCGTAGCTATCAAAAAATTTCGTACCTCTGTTATGACTCGTGAAAAGTCGTGTGCGCTCATCATTCGTAATGCTTCGACTGGCATATGAGCGGCCTTAGCTGCTACTGCTATGAGATAGGCGCGTGAGAAATCCGTCATTGCTGCGAAATTTCCTGTTTTGATAATTTGTTCTTCCACGTCGATTAAGTCATTACCCGTCAAATTTTCTAACGGAATATCAAGTGAGTAAATATCTTCATTTTTGTGCTTAATAGCTTTCTTGAGTTGAATCTGCATAAAAATTTTCCTCCGTGAGTGAATTAGAATAATTTTAATTGTCCGATCCCCGTTAATTTGTTGTATCGTTCGCAAATAATATCGCAGTAGCGAGGGGATATTTCCATCATTAGACATGTACGGCCGGTCATTTCGCAGGCTATTAGAGTCGTCCCCGAACCTCCGAAGCAGTCAAGAATAACGTCATTTTCCTTGCTGAAGTCCTGTAAAATTTCCATATGTAATTCAACGGGCTTTTGTGTTGTGTGGATTCTGCGCTGTAAATTTAATGATACTTTGCCTTCTCTGATTACACCGTTCCATTTTTTGAGCGTATTTTTTCACGACGTTAGAGCATGAATTATAAGCAAGTTCACGCTCCCGAAATCTAAAGTGTTCGGCCTCAACTTATCCCAGAATATCCAGCCGCCATTTATCGGCAAGAAATCAGCGAAATACTGCCCTCCTCAGATAATAAAATTTTCGTCGGAGAGTTAATTATTCCGTACGTGTTTTCTGCTGCGACCAACGGGAGCAGCTGATGACATGCAAACGGCCCCGTTTGCAAAAAATGTTTTAATCTTTTGACTTTGCCGTTAAGTGTTTTTGTTATAACACGTCATGAGTCTATGTCTGCCGAGCTGTACTATTTCGCCGTAATTCATTTATTTTCCGAGAGCGGCGCGGACTTCTGCGAGCCTGTCAATGCCGTCAACTCTGTAAATGTAGTTGTATTTATCAAGCTCGATCCAGTCTTTACCGTCGCGGTCAATTGTGATGTAATGTATTTCGTGTTCGGTCTGGGTGTCCATGTTGTCGCCTACTACGAGATTCCCGACGTTTTGACTCTTTGTCGTTGCCTTCATGTATGCGTGAAGCTGTACGACTTCATATTCGCCGGTGCCTGCGTTGTAATATTGTTCAGCGGCGTACAAGTCCAAATCTACTGTTGTGTGATCAAATAATTTCAAGAAATCTTTTGTAACGTTGCGCCACGTGAGACTCATTGTCATAGAGTTAAAGTGTCCTAATACAATGCTGTCGACGGTGCCTGCAATTCCTGCGCCTTTGACCTCGCTGGTCATTGCCTCGAAATTCGGGAAAGCTCCTTCCGCAACTCCGAGCAGGTCAAGCCCTCCGTTAAGGTAGACGCTAAAATTTATATTTTTTTCCGGAATCAAATTTGCCATGAGAATCACTCCTTATTTCACAGCTTCAAACAAGACATTGAGATAATCGGGGTCAAATTCGAGTATTCCGACTATCTGTTCAGCGGGGGGCGGCGGAGCAATGTAAATATTGAATCTCAGAATCCCGTTCAACAAATCTGTTGCTGCATTCTCGACGTTCTGAAATTCGATACGGCCTCCGAGTATGTATTCACGTGCTGCAAGTCCGTTGAGCCTGACATTATAGCTGTTTACTATTGTGCGGATTAAGCGCGGAGTTATGGGCTTGTCTGCTTTCTGCCAGAACGTTAAAATAAATTCATTCCCGATCCAGTCAAACATGCGCCGTACAGAAATCCAAGCGTCTTTTACATCATTATTTGACGGATAAACGCCGGTTCTGTTGCCCCATGCGCGCCAGCTTCCGACCCAGTTTATAGCCGTAACAATGCCCTCGCCGTTGAGGTAATTTGCCTGTTTGACTCCTAAATCTATTTCTTTGCCGGACGCATTTACGCACGCGTTCATTTGCAGTAATTTATTTGACGGCGACTCATAGGGTGTATCGTCATTGTCTGAATCGATTTGATTCATGAGGCCTATTAACTGCGTTGACAAGTGAAAAACGTCATCACCGAGCTTAACTTTAGGCCAGCAGACTATTTGACGCTCAGACACGTAATTATTGCGCGTTTTCCATTCGGGAGCTTCTGTGTATCTGTCTGCACCGGCTGAATCACTTGGAATATCTACAACCGACACGCACGAGAACAGCCCGTTAATATTTTCAGCTTTTGCACGCATGACCGCCGCGACCTCCGGATATTGGCTCCATTTCGGCGAGCCCAATAACCCGGGGACAAGTCGAAACTTTGGGAAAACGCTATCTACAAGCTCAAAGCCGGAATAATCGCCCGTTGACGCGTCCACGCCTCCGATAATGTCATTTGATGTTACGAGTTCGGGTTTAATTTTCGTGAAGCTGATAAAAACTTTCGATTTTCCCGACAAAGCACCGCCTGCGATTATGGTAAAAATTGCATTGCCGTCGTCGTCATATGCGAGTGAGTAATCAGTCCCGGAAGTATAAATTTTCTTTACCTCACCGGAGTCTGAATCTTCTTCGACATTGAGACTCGCCGCCTCAAATGAATCATCATTGATAATCACGTCTGCGCCTAAATTGATTGTGCTGCTGGTGATTGTGTATTCGCGCGCAGAAATTATTTCTTTGTGTTTTGCGGGGTCTAATACGTTGATTAACACGCACGGACACACGGAAAACAGCGCAAATTGCGAATAAATGAACTCACAAAGCGTGTATTTGTTCCAATCCTTAGAGAACCCGAATAATTGCACTGCCTCGTTGTAATTGTAGACTAACTGAGGTTTATTAACGTTGTTTATTGCCTCCGAGTCTGACGCTAAATGAATAGGAGCAGTCCCTACAATGACGGGCAACCCTGCTTCAGTCTGCACTGGCGTAATTAAGGATGTCGGGCGTTCTTCCTTGTAGACACCGTGTTTATATGCCATTTCTCTTCACCTTCTCTGCTGATTTTCTGACGGATTCAAAGAGTCGCGACTCATTTGTTCCGGCCTGATTAATTTTTTGTCTCATTGACTCAAGCTCCGAAACTGGAACTATTAATTTTTCGATGTCGGGGATTTTCTCTATTGCGCGTTTGACGTAGGGCGGAAGTCCTCCCCTGTAGACTTGAAATCTTTGCAGAGCCATAGCAAAAATATTCGGCCCTGTGTAAACAACTGGTTCTGACTCTGTGTTGTATGTGTATTCATCATAGAACATTTTTCACACCTCCATTGTTTATTGCCATAAAAAAAGGAGGCCGAAGCCCCCTGAATTTGAGTAAATATATTGAGAGTTATATCTGACTGACTGCTAAATCAACACTCCGCGCGCAACTGCCTCGTAGTAATCGCCGTTAAGTATTGCCCTTGTGCGCTGTCTGAGTGCATGCTGTTTTTTCTTGCTGTCATACAAAAACGTGCGCTCTGCAATTTTCTGCAGTAAGAGAGTTATTATCCTCATGATAAATCCTCTCCGTTATTCAGAAACATGTTGCAGAAGTAAATTTGTCCCTTGCCGGTTATTTTCGTAGTGTGTGCCGTGAAAGACGGTTTATCTCCGCGCTGTATTGTAGTTTTCTGTATTTCCATTAAGCCGAGATTCATTGACTTTTGAGTCGGCATTGTTGAATTTTTCATGATGAACCCGCGCCGGCGGAACTCCGCATAAAGGAGTCTTTCTCCGGTCTTGTAACCGTTTTGACGCAATAATTTCGCCAAATCCCTGACGAGTATTGAGTCATCACTCGCGCTCACACTGTCAGCAAATAAAACTTTCGGTTTGTCAATTACTGCCTGTGCTTCGAGCTGTTTTTTCTCGGTCTCAAGTTCGGCGGTCTTCTCGCGTTCAGACTTCAACGCCTGTAATACTTCAATGAATATATCAGGGTCGTTTAATATTTTTTCGGCGGCCTCTGGTGTTGCGTAAAATCCGTTCTTCCTTATCGACGGCAGCACTTCACTGCGTACCCAGCGGGAAAATCTCTTTGCCTCCGGTTTTCTGCTCCTGAACACTAGCGCGTACACTCCCGACTCCGTAATTGCGTTCATTTCTCTATCTTGACCACCTGCCCTAACTTTTAGTAAGGTCAGCTCATCCTCGTCAAGACCGTATAAAGCCTTTGTTACATTCTCAATTTCCAGAATATCGCACACATCTTTTGCGACAAACCAAATTGCGCCGTCCTTCTCTATAGTTCTTACTTGTTTATTTTCGTAGCTGAAAATTTGAATTGCGTTATTTTCCGTCATGGTCTGCTAGCTCCTCTGCTGTCATGTCAGCTGTAAAAGGTGTTGAGTTGTCAAATTTGTCAATGTCGGCCTGACTCAGACTCAATTTCGGGAGCCCCGAGTCTTTCCTTTGCTTTAATGCCTCTTCCATCGCGTTGAATGCGTTGATGTAGGCTTCTTTGAATTTCGCTGCTATTGTTCCCGTGAAGCCCATCACAAGAAAAGTGAATCCGTCGCGCGTCATGTAATAGGCGGCTAATTTTCTTCCGGTGCTGTCCGTGTACGAGCTGGGCGTAAAATTGCGCTTAGTAAATTCTTGACTGCAATCAAGATTTCTGATAGCTCTTAGAACGTCCTTGTGATTCTTCCCGAAAACTTTTGCGAGCGACACCGAATCGACCATGACTCGCCCGTTATGTTCGATGACTCCGAGTTCTCCCGCACTCAAAATTGAGGCCGGGTCAATTGCCTGCGTTTTCGGCTCTTTTTTCTTGACCGGGAAATATTCTCTCATAATGCGGATAATTTCCGACTCAATCGTGAACGGTAACTCCCGATCGGTAACTTGAATCTCGATATGTGATGAAAATTGCGGGCGTGATTCCTTGTTTAATACTGCTACAGGGAATTTGAATACTAACTCACGCATAGACATGGTATAATCTCCTCGTTTTCTATTATTTTTTTCACCCGGATTGTATACCGTATAGTCCGGGTGAAATTATTTTTATCACATTATGTAATTTTTGCAACTCTCAATTAATTATTTTGTACGCATTTTTCTGCTGGCACCGGTGGTAAAAAGGTTTTGCCTTTGACTTTGCATTTACAGTGTTGTTGCTTTCGGCATTAACGGCCGTCCTGTCTCCCACGTTGACTCAATCTGCCCGAAATAAATCGGCCATGGCTGATCCTCAAACACGTAACTTTTCAGAGGCATTTCGAGTCTGTATCTCTTAGCTAACACTCTTGCTGGCATTGTTAATAAATCCTGCCTTACGACCTCGATAATATTCATGACATCGCGATAACCCTGACAGTCGGGCGACTCGTCGTAAATTCCTGCAAGAATGCGCACATTGATTCGTGTTGCGTCGAGGGTGCCTTCTTCCTTGTCAGTCATTTCATCGACCTTAACGATAACGCAGGGAAAATTATTCTCTATGTCATCAGGTGTGTAGCCTTGAGGTTCAGTAATTGAGTCTGTCTCGTCGTCGTTTACTTCAGGGCTTGAGGGCTGCGGGAGGTATTGCGCAAAAACTTTCACGGTTTGCAGTAATCCGCTTTTCGCCTGAAGTTCGTAGCCTGCAAATAATTCTTTCAATCTTGACACAAGCGCGTCAAGTAAATTTAAAGCTGTCATTCCTTCTCCTCGATCCAATGCCCATAAGCCTGTACCTGCGCGCATATAGGGTTTATATTTTCTCACAGCAGGACACCAGCACGCTTTAATTCATGCTCAAGCCTTTGTGTGAATGTTTCACGCGCTTTTTTCTCGCCTTCTGCAACGGTTTCTTTGTTCTTGATTAATTGCGGTACAGACGGACTCATGAGCGTTCTAATTCGTGTAGGGTCTCTGATTGCCGCGTAAATATTGCCTCCTCTAGCGAACAAAAAAGCAGGCGGTATAGGCTTTAATCCTCCTGCCCGTTTGACTGCACCTCGAACACTGCCCGGTTTAGCGGGATTTTTGCGGGGTGATAGCTGATATTCTGACAAAGGTTTGCGCGTTCCTCGTGAAATAACTGCTCCGTTCATTTCCCCGCCGTAAGATTTCTTAACGGTTATGCTGTCTCGTAAGTCTTTCTGCTTGACGAAATATTTTTTTGCGGTCTCTCGTAAACTTGCTGTCTTGAATGACTCTAGCGAACGATTCACAGCATGAGAGACGGCAATTTTTATTTTTTCTGGTGCTGTGTTGAGTAAGACTCCTGCTCGGACAAGTGCTCCCGTGTCAAAATCGATATTTATTGACGCTGGCATTTATTTATTCGCCTCCAACGTAACGCGCCACACTTGATCTTGTAATATGCTTGCTTCTGCGATTCTGTATAATTTGCCGTCCAATTTTATTTGTGAGTCCGCTGTAAAATTTCCCTTAATATCTTTCACTCGGCAATAGAGAGTCCCTAGCGATTTTACGACTCCTTCGGGGTTATCGTCTCGGCCTGCTCTGTAGGGGATATTCTGACTCGACGCATATTTTAGGAAAATCGAGAGAATTTTTTTCGTGCCTATCGTGTGAAATCTTGCGAACTCTGACTCATTGAACCAGACGGCGCAGTCATCAAGGTCATGCGCAAATTCATCAATGAAAGTTTCATCTCGCGCGTAAATATCATGAATTGACTTCATCATTTTTTCGTGGAGCTTCTGACTTCTCGCGCTTTGTCGTTGGTCTGTCATTAGCAATAACGGCAAAACCTTTTTCGACGAGTCCCCGCGTAATGGGATTATCAGGGACAGAATCGCCGGACTTGTAAACGCGTGATCCAGATATAAATCTAGCATTTTTCAGTATTATCATATCGCACCTGTAATAACGCCCTTCAGCACGTGCCACGACTTTAAATCATGCGGCATAGGAAGAGGCCGGGAAGATATTTCCACGAATTTTTGCGATGGATTTTCCGTGAACCATGTACGCGGAACATATGAATCCATATGACTGACAAAATTTCCGTCCTTGTCAATGTGAGTTATTACGCCGTAAAGCATTGAGTTTTTCTCTTTGCTTGACTGAATTATGACGGTCTCAGGGTCAACTATCGGCTTTAATGCTGGCTTGCCGTTTTCGTCCTCGATCGGGTACCATTCAGTGTACATCATGAGATCGAACGACGCGCCCGGAACAATCATGCGGCCGAGATAACTTACTCCGCTTTCAAGTTCTGACGGTCTTATTTCGCCGATTTCGACTCTGCGGTTGTCAAGCATTTCGAGAAATTTTTTATTCTTCAACAGCATTGTAGCCGCGTCAATTCCTAGAATAATCATATCGGGGTTAATTCCATCTTTGCTCATTTCAATAGCTATTCGGCTTAACTGTCCGGCAATATCAAAATTTTCTGTCCACCTGTCTGAAGCGTCAAGGGCTGTGATGTTCTCGAAACCGTAATCTACAACTTGATTCACGCCTCGTCCCTTAATTGTGAGTTTACCGTCCTGCTTTACACGAGCACACATATACTCTTCACGCCTCCAGATTGTGTCTTGAAGCTCGATTATGTCCTGTGCTGCGATTTTTGCTGCTCGGTCTTCCGGAGTGAGTCCTGAGTTCCATTCTGACTCGCCAAGTAATTTTTGTGCGAGAGTGTCATTAGTTATGACTCTGTTCGGTGCGACTAACGGTGCTCTGAAAGTTTTGCGCTCATAGCCCTCACGCTCGATATTTTCAGAACAGATTCGTGCGTTGACGTAGGGTGCGAGTTTTCTTTTGCCCTCTTGAAATTCGATCGTTACAGCTTCAACCGGAAAAATTATTACAACATTGTCAGAGAATCTAATCTCTAAAAAAATTTTCAGCGGAATAGTTTTCTTGATGGCTCCCGCCAAAGTTTTTGGATCGTAAAAATCTTGCATGTAATTTTTTCTCCTTCCAATAAAAAAGGAGGCCGAAGCCCCCTAACTATGAGTAAATATCTGACTGACTAACTGCTAAAACGTGTCTCTCCTGCCCCTAAGAAGGGTAGAGAATGAGAGAAAATCGGAGCTGTCATTTTTCCTTAATCTCTCACCCTCTAGAAAAGTAAACAGGAGAAAAATTTTTATATGTGGCTGTGCCGTAAGAAAATTTTGCATTTCCTGAGCGGCTCTCGTGCTAGTTCAATAATTGAGTCGTGATCGTCATTTTCTGTCTCGAACGCAAAAATAACTTCCGAGTCGTGAAAATCTCCCTCAAAGTATGCCGGAGTCTCTATAAATTCATTCTCGCCGATTGTAATATCATCGCATAATATGCAGAAATTATTTGCGGTCGTGAGTCCTGCCTGTGTTGCCGGGATATAACCGTCTGCACCTGCCATGAAAAGAGTCCCGCGCTTAAATTCGCCTTGAGTAGAAATTTTTGCTAAATCTACATGAATAGCCCCGCTTGGACTTGCGATTAAATTATCAGGCGGAGGAGCTGACCCCGCGTTTTTTATGAGCTGTAATTCTGCCTGTGTAGCTTCTGCCATTGTTAATACCCCCTCAAAGAGTTTATGTTATTCGCAATTAAATCTGTAATTCGTTGTCTGTCCTGTTCAGCGTTCGGTGTCGGCTGAGGTTCTAACGCTTTATTGACTGCCTGCGAGTCCTGACTCATTGCGTTGAGTGTCTGAAGATTTTTATCGGCCTGAAGTAAATCAATTGCTATATCCCGCGCGTCTTTTGGCTCGTCGTATTTGGCTCTGCTGATGATTTCTTCACGTCCTGGAGCGTTGAGACTGTCGAGTAATTTAATTCTTTCGCGTTCTGCCTCAATTCCCTTTTTGTAACCTGCCTCGAACGAGCTTTTTATTTCGTCCTGCTGTGTATTTGTTGAATTTGTTATTTGTTCTGGCATTGTTGAGTTCTCCTCCTGTATAAAATTTGCTGGTAATTTTTCTCTCATGAAGTCATCGAGTCGTGCAAAACCTGATTTATTCATGCAGACAAATCCGCCGGTTTTAGTTGCCATTGCTGAAATTTTCACGGGTTCGCTGATTTCGTCGCAGAATTTGAGATTTAAAGCCTCGTCAGCGTCCATCCATGTTTCAGCGTCCATCATTGAAATAATTTTTTCGCGTTCAAGTCCTGTTTTAGCGATATAGACATTTGCTATAGTGTCGCGAATCTTGTCAAGAATTTCTGCTGTGTCGCGCATGTCGTCAGATTGTCCCCATACACCGCCCGCAGGATTGTGAATCATCATGAGCGTATTTCTGGGCATTATGACTTTATCGCCTGCCATAGCTATAACACTTGCTGCACTCGCCGCGAGACCGTCAATTTTGACCGTGATATTTGCGGGGTGGGACTGGAGATAGCTGTAAATCGCCTGAGCCTCGAAAACATCACCGCCGACACTGTTAATTCGCAGAGTCATGTTGTCGATTTTGCCTAAGTCCTTAATTTTATTTATGAGACCCTTTGCGCTGATGAGTCCCCATTTATCAGAGTCAAAGTCTGCTATCTGGTCATAAAGCAAAATTTCAGCCTCGTTATTGGCCATTGCTGTAACTTTAAACAATTTCTGCTGCACCTTCTTTTATTTCGTTAATAATCGAATAGTCTTAATCCGGTTAATTTGTTGTATCTGTCGCAAATTATGTCGCAATATTGCGGGGAAATTTCCATCATTAGACATGTACGGCCGGTCATTTCACACGCAATTAGAGTCGTTCCTGAGCCTCCGAAACAGTCAAGAATAATATCATTTTCTTTGCTGAAGTCCTGCAAAATTTTCATGTGGAGTTCAACGGGCTTTTGTGTAGGGTGGAATAACGGCTGAGGATTTAAATTTTTGCTTCCTTCTCTGATTGCGCCGTTCCATTTTTGAGCGTATTTTTTCACGACGTTAGAGCATGAATTATAAGCAAGTTCACCGCTCCCGAAATCTAAAGTGTTCGGCCTTAACTTATCCCAGAATAACCACCCGCCACTAATCGGCAAGAAATCAGCGAAATACTGACCGCCCAGATAATAAAATTTTTTGTCAGAGAGTTAATTATTTCGTACGTGTTTTATGCTGCGACCAACGGAAGCAGCTGATGACATACAAACGGCCCCGTTTGCAAAAAGGTTTTCGCCTTTGACTTTGCCGTTAAGTGTTTTCACTGTAGCACGTTATCCGTCCCCGCACATGAGTCTATGTCTGCCGAGCTGCACTATTTCGCCGTAATTCATGATTGACTCCTGTCTTTGCTGTCTTCATCGTCCGAGTCAGTATCTTTGATTGTGCCTGTATCTGTAAAACCTGCCTCACGCCGTAATTTTTCTTCTTTGACGCGTTGACGGTGATTCAATTCCCAATCTCCGCCGGTTAATTCTGAAGTTTCGCGCTGTCTTGTGCTGAAGCCGTTTTCTACGCGTAAAATTGCCGCGTTGACTTCTTTGACGGGGTCTAACTGCCCTTGACTCGGCCCGTTCCATTCTGCCCATGAATAAGCATAACGAATCATAGGATCATCAAAGAATCCCGGAGCCTTGACTCGCCCCTTTAAGACCGCTTCACACAACCACTCTTCGTAAATCGGCTGACAGAAATTATTTGACCACCATTTGCGCCAATAATTAAATAATTTCCACGCCTCAAGCAACGCACCTCTTGACGCACTGTAGGAGCTCTCAAAATTTAAGAATAAGACTTCTGCCGGAATACCCAGCGCGCTCCCGATCTGACGTACAAGAGACATAACAAACGCGTCAAATGCTGTGTTCGGCCTTGCAGGTGAGACAGAAACGGGCTTAGTTCTCAGCGGCAAATCTGCAATCATTCCGTACATGTCATTTACTCCGAGAGACTCAACAGTTTTGCGCCAGTCCTCGAGCTCTCCGCCTTCTTGAACTCCCAAATCGCTGGCGTAATTTTCTGCGCCTAAATCTGTATCGTTCTCGTCTCGTGGTTCATGCTCGAAGAAAATCGCGAATATTCCCCCGATAACAGCCGCCATTAATTCAGCGTCAGAATAACGGCCTAATTGCTTTAGAGTCTCGATTACGGGTGCTAAGAACGGGACTCCTCTGTGCTGTCCGATTCGCTCAAATGGTAACAGGTGCAAAATATTTCTGCGTCCTGATAAATGCCCAAATGCCGGGATTCGTATATATTCAAGCCGTTTTTGTCCGGTTAATTCGCTGTCTGGATGACGATTCGCAATGTGATACGCTGTCGGTGTGCCGTCCTCGTTAAATTCGACTCCTCCGTCAATTAATACACCATAGGGCTTGAAAAACGGGTCATGAAGCCTGTCGCCCTCAATGAGAGAGACTCTCAAATCGTACGGGAAATTTTTTATCCTGCGCATTGGCAGTAACACAACCGCGTCGCCGTTGAGCAATACGGACTTGAAGCACAAAGACTGAAGCTCGTAGAAATTCATATAACGCGTGATGTCGCAATTTTTGCTCTCTGCCCAGAAAGAAAATTCGCGCTCGGTGTTCTGTTCCCATTCTGCTGCTTGTTCTTCAGTGAGTCCGAGACTTTCTGCGCCGATCCTGCAATTGAGAGTTAAGCCCGGCCCGACTGAATTTAACACGATTCTGTCTATTGCACCGCGACCGAGAGGCCCTCCGCCTGCGTATAAATCCCGTGAACGTTCGCGCAGTAATTCGAGATTGTCTGTGATGTCTTCAGCTGGAGATTTGGAATTCGAGAACCAGCCCGAAACACTCGGTTTTGTGCGGCTTGCTCCGTAGTGGGAGTAGCCCGAATTTGTGAATCTCTTAATTTTTCTCACCATCCCGGTCTCACAACCCTGAATTTAGGCCGTCTCTTGATTTGCTGCTCTAGTGCTGAAATATCGGCCTGTAATTTCGTTATCATTGTCTGAACGTCTTTCAGGTTTGCGCGCGTTAATTTGAGGCCCTCGACCTCGTAGCTTTGTCCTGAAAGAATAGCCTTTTCTGCTTTGAGATACAGTGTAAGGCGTGATTCTAATAAGTATAATTTTTCTTTTGCTGTCATGATTGTATTTCTCCCATAAAAAACGCCCCACGCTGTCTGCATAATTCGACAACAACAGGGCAATATTTCATTTATCCGAACGAAACCGAAACGCTTATAAAAATTTTTATTCCATGAATGCGCTAAAATAGGGCATTGACGCGTTTGAGTGTTCATACCATTTCGGAAATGTGATTGATTCTAGTTAACCGCCTCGAAATCGAAGCGTTTAAAATATTTATTTTAACAAATCTTTTATTGACTCTTTCATTGTAAATTTCCCATTATCTAAATTAATTTTTTGTTCCTTGAGAAATGTCTTTATTTTTCTGCTTGTAGGATTATTATTTATGTTAGGAAATCTAGTACAAACAATCCTTGCATAAAATTTTGAACCGGAAAAAGCTCCTTTAAAAAGTTTTACGGAATTTTCTATTTGCTTCAATGCTTCCTCATAATCACTGCCTTTAAGTTCAATAAATATTACTGTGGACGCTTTAGTGTTACTTATATAATAAATATAATCACACTTTTTACAGCTTTCTTCATTACAAACGACTCCGCCGTCAACACGAAACACTATCACAGGAATACGATCATTATTTTCTAGTATATAGCTACTTTCTCTTTCTTGACATTTAATTTTCGAATCACTGCGCTTTTGACAGCAATTTTTACACCTATCATATTTATTTTGTGGCGTAACTATGCATATTTTCAGCTCTTCTTTGCAAATCATAATTTATTCTCTACATTCATGCTCTATTTCTAAATCTATAAGTTTATCTGTCGCTTCCCCTATAATATCAGAAATAGTATCAATTTCTGATGCGTCAAACATACCTGTTTCCTGGTCTCGTATATTATGTATTTCATTTTTTGAATCTGTAATTTTATAAGCCGCTGTAACTTCTGGATTTATACGTAACTGTTTGGGAATAATTGAATCTCCATTATCGTTAATAATCTTATTCTCAACTTGTCCAGAATGAATTAACAGGTTTGCAGAAGTCATTATATAAGGACTGTGCGTTGTAATAAAGAATTTACTCTTCGTAGAGTTCAAAGTCAGAGCTATTAATTTTATTATATCTAATTGCGCATTGGGATAAACATTTGCTTCAGGTTCCTCAAGAATAACAAACGCTTTCTTATGTTCGAGAATCAAAGAAAACATTAACAGCAATATCCATAATGCTTCCTGCTGTCCCGATGAGCCGTAAATCAACCTTACCCAATTATTAGAATCAAAATAGAGTTTTTCTCCATCAGTGTCATTAACATAGTCAGCTTTTAAAATTTTCCTGATTATATCTTGCGCAAGTTGTAAATCATCATTGTTCACCGGTTCTCTATCTGTCTTTGCATAATCCTCAACAACTTTATCAAGATTTTTCTTAAATCGAGCCTTTGCAGCTTGTACACGCTTAATAAAATCTATAATAGGCAATCCAAAATTTAAACCACTTGCAACACTTAATTGATCAGCCAAAATAGAAAATATACCACGTCCGGCAGGTACATATATAATTTCAGAGTCATCATGAAATACGCTATCCTTTAAAAATTTTTCTCTAAACTGCTGTGCTTCTAAACGCTGCCAGAAATCCCGAAATGTAAATTTCCATTCCTCTCCTTCTCGTTTCATATTGTCCAAATTAAATTCTCTCACGCCACTGAAGAAACTTTTTAACCTTGCCTCTATTTCACGTGAAAATTCAAATATTATATTTTTTTCATTATCTAAATTAATTAGAATAAAATTATTTTCATCGTAATTGTATTTTATTAGAAAATCCTCATATTCTGTTTTCCCAAAATCAAAATTTTCAAGATACTTTTTATGAAGACTCCTTAAGAAAGATTTGTATATATCATCATAAGATAAATTAGAGAGGAACATATCTTCATTACTAACAAACTCAATTGCATAGTCCCGAATTTTTTTGCAAAAGTATATAATTTTGCCCAACGTACTTTTACCAGATGCCTGTGGACCAATTATCACAGAAAATTCAGCTGATAAGTCTATAGAAACATTTTTTAATGGCCCTAAATTTTGTACTATAATCGAACTACACAATTAAATTCTTCTCTCTTCAAAAAATATCTTAAGTAAGATTTTAGCAGGGTAAACAAGAGTATAAATACTTAGAATCTCATACCCCGCCGAATAATCCCCGTCGTTCCTGAAGTTACACGGCGTTTCATTACTGGTTTGACTGCTTCTGTAATAATTTTTTCTTGCTGTTCCTGCTTATTCTCTATCTTCGGGAGCTTTAACTTAGGCATCACTGATTTATTATTTTTTTTAACTCGTCTTAGCTTGTGCATCTCAAAATTTGGATTAAATAATTCTATTGCTCCTGTCGCATAAACTCTTGTGTCTAACGGCTCATTGCGCAAACCCGGACTTCTTGTCTCCCACGTAATTGTGTCTCGGCCCCTAACACGCTTCACTACCATTCTTTCGGACAATAAACCCTTGAAATATACGGAGTCATAGCCCCTCTTGCTGTCTGAAGGAAAATGACAATAACCCGCTCCCCTGTTCTCAATTTTTAAGCGCGAAAATAATACGCCTTTTATCGTGTTGACACCTAATGTGAATAACGCTACATGCCTGCGATTACTCCTGCTGGGCTTGCTGACACTGGGCATTCCTTCACGGCCCCGCCCTATAATCGCGAAAATATTTCGTCGTGCTCGTGGCTTGCAGAATTTATATACTTCGTCCGTAAAATGTCCCGCGCTGTCAATGCAGACACAAGCAATTCCTAATCTCTCACCGTCCGAATACTGCCAAGTCTTTAGCAAGAAATCATCTAAAGCCTGCCACACTTCATTTTGTCCGGGATCGCCGTAAAAAACTCGGTACTCTATACCCCATGACTCGTGGCCGACCCCCCAGCCTACTACTTCACATTCTAAACGGTCATCTTGTGTGTCAACGCCGCAAGTCAGCACTAACACGCCGTCTGGTAATTCTGCGTTATATTCTTCACGGTGAGACTCTAACGCCTCAATTTCTATCGTGCCCGCTGTTGCCTCATATGGAAGTCCTAAAGCCGTATTTACCCAGCCTTTAACGCCTTCTTCGCCCTTGTGTAAAGCCTCGTGATAATCCTTCACTAAGCCCCGCCATGTCGCCCACGGTGAAGCAAAAGCATTCATATGGAAACCGCGAATTTTTTTCTCGTCAGGATTGGCAGCTATCCATTTCCCGCGTTCTTGACCCGCTTTCCATTCGACTTCATTGTGAACACTGCCGCATTTTGTACAAGTCATAACAGGTTCGGGCAAATCCTTATAGCTTATCTGCTCCCATGAAAACGCGTTAAATTCTCCGCATGTTGGACAAGGTACGCACCACTCTTCTTTACTGCTGAGTTCAAAATCTTTATAAATAGTTGATGTCTGCAAAAGTGTCGGCGTACTGACTTCGAGTATTCGGCGATTCCAAAAATTTTGTGTACGTTTAATCGCTAAAGTCAATGGGTCGCCTTCTTTGCCCGTCGAAATAGGGTAGCGGTCGACTTCATCACATAGCAAAATTCTAATCGGCCTGGCTGCTAACGAAACCGGCGAATTTGTTGCTGCAATCGTGATGTGGCCTCCGACAAATTTTTTGTGCATTAGGGTATTTCCTGAATCACGGCTTCGGGGGTCCTTCACTTTTTCGCTCAAAACAGGCGTATCCCGAATCATCGGCGCGAGTCTATCCTTCGAAAAACTCAATCCCATATCAAGTGTAGGATTTAATACAAGAATCGGGCTTGGCTCCTGGTCAATGAAATAACCGATGACGTTCAACAAAAATTCAGTCTTGCCAACCTGAGCAGCTGTCATTACTACAACACGTTCAATTAACGGATCTGAAATTGCGTCCATGATTTCGCGCTGATATTCGGCTCTTGACGTGCGCCATTGACCGGGTTCTGCGCTGGCTTCGGGGGGAATTCGGCGAAATTTATCGGCCCACTGTGAAATTTTCAAGTCAGGCGGAGGCAGCCACACACTATTGTTATTCAAGAATAGCTGCTGTACTCGTGATTCGTCTTCCGTCATAGTCTGCTAACTCCTTTAAGGCCTCGTCTATTGCAGATTTCAATTTTTCCTGTATCACTAACAAATTTTGTCCGACCAGTTCAGGCGCGATTTTTACAGGGATTGAGCGTAATCTTGTCCGAGCGTTCGAAACATTATCCGTCCAGACTTTTACGACTGCTGAGGCTCGGTGTAATTCTCCGCGTTCTTCTGCGAGTTCTAATTCTTTGAGTTCGGCCTGTGCTGTAACGAGTCGTGTTTGAGCTGCTTTCAGGCTTTCAGGATCGAATTGACTGCGCCAATATGACTCTACGACTTCACCGAGAATATACTCACCGTCGCTGGATTTAGGAATTATACCAGTTTCAATTAACCTGTAAAAGCTGCTTTTCGAGAGACCTAAAAATTTTGCTGCCTCGTCAAAAGTTACGGCAATATTTCTGAAATCGCGAAATTCTTTCTTAGGGTTTGGCATGTAAACACCTCTAATTTGATATTTGGGAAAGGTTGAGCATAAATCCAGTCAGCAACAGGGTTAAACTTTTCCCAGCTGAAAATTTCTGCCGCTAAAAAAATATCGGGCTCAGCGAGCTGACCGCAGACGAAAAACGCCTCCCAGTACCTTTTTTATTCAGTGATAATCAGCCTTCACGAAAAAATTACCTCAAATTTTGCGAATGTCCGAAAACTACAAAGACGGACATTATTTTTTTCGCGCAAACAAAGACAGCGCAACAACTCACAAATTCAGACCGTCCGCTAATCGTGCCAAATGCAAAAATTTCTAATTCGCGCTAAATTTCTTGATAGAATATCTCAATCAAATTAAGGAGGTGATTTCGATATGCCTGAGCCTTACTACCAGTTAAAACTGGCAACTGAAATAACAATAGCCGCAATTCAGAATGGCCTGCAAGTGAATCCAGACAACATAACAATGTTCTTCGATAAAGTATGCAGCACAATAGAACAACACCGTTTAGACTGGGAAAAATCACTTGAGACCGTCATTGTTACTCATGACGCTGATAGGGACAGTTAATAACAACTTTATAATCTCCGGCAGGACTCGCGCCTCCTCTGGAGATTCAAATCCTCTGCGTGCTACACGTTTCACAAAATATAAAAGGTCGTTCTTCAAATCTTGTAATTCTGACTCGCTAAGTTTCATGTTTACACCTCAATTCAGGCTCAAAATTGCCTCGTCTAAATCGTTCTGAGTTGCACCGATATATGAAAACGTTATCGCCGGGTTTGAATGATTTAATAACTTCTGAATCAGCTCTATATCTGTGCCCAACATGTAAAGACGATAGCCGAAAGTCTTTCGCAGTGAATGTGTGCCGATCTTACATTCAAGTCCGCAAGTTTTTGCTGCGTTGCTCAACACTCTTAGCGCGTGCCTCTGTGTGATTCTGTACTGACCGTCGCGACGTGATTTCTGCGATTTGAATAACGGCTCATTCAGGACTGCTCCCAGTGAAGGGGCTTTACTCCTGCGTTGACGTAAATATTTGCTCAATGCCCGCCGTACTGTCGGATGAATAATCATATCAACAAATTTTCCCGTTTTCTTCTCCTGAATCCTCAGACGTTCGGCAATACAAAATCGGCTCCTGCTGTCAATATAGGCAACATCGCGGACGTTCAGGCGAACAATATCGACAATCCTGCGACCCGTGAAAATCCCGAAAATAAACATCGCATAATCACGCAAATTTTTGTTCCAGAAATAACTCGATAACTTGTCAATCTCTGACTGCCTGCGGATCGGCTGAGTCGTCTTGTTCAACATTAATTATCACCGCCGGTTAATGCGCTTATTTCATCCTCAATTATTGCAATTATTCCCCTGTCTTGAATTCGTGAACGCAAACGAATAATTAATTTTTCCAGCAAATTTTTTTCTCTGAATGACTGCTCCATTGAGTCGGCTCTGCATTTGGCTTGACGTGCTTTTGACTCGCGCTCTAAAACTTTTGCTTCCATTAATCTTTTGTCGAGTTCTGAAGGTTCATCGTTTATTCTTCCTGCGCATAAACCCTGTAAATATCTGACATAAGCGTTTACTGTCGGTGCTAAATCAAATACTCCGCGTCCGACTTTGGGAATAATTTTTTTGTGCGCTAACTGTTCAAGCCGGCGTTCTGTGATGTTAAGCAGTCTTGCCGCTGCTTCCTTTGATGCTAAATTAGGCATTAATACTCACACGCAATCTCATTATTTCGTCAAAATTTTTTTCTGTGCCCTCAAGAATCGCGTTACGGCCCGTGTAGTCCTGCCAGCGTTTTACGGCCATATCAACATATTCAGGATTTAATTCTACTGCATAACAACGTCTACGGCATGACTCAGCTGCTATTATTGTCGTACCGCTTCCCGAAAATGGCTCGTAAATTATTTCGTTTATGTCCGAATTATTTAACATCGGACGGCGCATACATTCAACGGGCTTCTGCGTTCCGTGAGTCGTTGTAGTGTCCTCGTTGAAGGCAATATCCCAGAGAGTCGACTCGCTCCTGCTGCCCTGCCAATGACTTTTTTTGCCGTCCCTGACCGCGTACCAGCAAGCCTCATAACCCGGACAATACCACGCCGGACACTCGTTTTCATCACCGCGCAAGGCATACAGACAACATTCGTGCTGCCAGTGATAATCGCCTCGTGAAAGCGCAAATTTAGGTTTCGCCCACACAATTTGTGAACGAATCGCAAAACCGCAATATCTCAAACTTTCCGCAACAGTCTCGCCATGAAGTGAAGCATGCCATACGTACGCAACATCGCCGGGAAATAATTCCCATGCGTCGCGCCAATCGTCTATGTCGTCATTCAAAACGCGGCCGGTTCTCACAACATGAGTTATATTATTGCGCCATTCAGGATTGTAATTCACTCCATAGGGCGGATCGGTTATCATTATGTGAGGCTTTGCGCCTGCTAATAATTTTTTCACAGTGTCAGAATCAGTGCAACTACCGCAAATTATTCTATTTTCACCTAACAGCCATATATCGCCGAGTTTCGAGACCGCAAAATTTTCGAGTTCAGGCGCTGAGTCCTCGTCTTTAGGGAGGTCTGCTACATCCATTCGCAAATTCACAATCTCACGCGATTCAAATCCGGTAAATTCTAAATCGAGGCCGAAATTATCACGCAATGACAACATTTCAGATTTCAGCAAATTTTTGTCCCACTCTGAATCCTCTGCTAGGCGATTATCTGCAAGAATGTAAGCCCGCTTTTGTGCCTCGTTCAGGTGTGAGGCCCTCACACAGGGAATTTCGGAAATTTCAAGATTCTGCGCTGACTTCACAACTGCATGACCCGCGATTATCACGTTATCTGCGTCGATCAAAACGGGTAAAATTATTCCGTATTCCTGAATGCTTGACATCAATTTTTTTATCTGCTTGTCTGAATGAATGCGCGGGTTGTTCTCGTAGGGCTTGAGGGTGTGAGCCGGTATAAGCTCAATTTTCATAATGGAAGGCCGCTCACTGAAACGAGTCTCACTGAACCGTCCGGGGCCTCATTGATTATCATCTTGACAAATTTTTTCTCACTGTTTGGAATTACTAGTTTTTGGAGCGCGAGAAACCTGTAATTTATGCCGTTTGCCGTCTGACTGCCTAAATATGCTATCGGCTCGTATTCTGCCCCGACTATGTCGCTTGTTACTGCTGTGAAGTCCGTCTGCGCCTTTTGCGGCAAGTTACAGCCCTTTACGTCGTCCAAATTCCAACCGCCTAATAATGTCATGTGAATCTCTCCTGTATGAAAATTTTTGCGCATAAAAAAAGAGCGTCGGCCGCCCTTCTTGTATAATCGTTCGCAATGATAATATTTTAGCGCATTTTCTGAATTACAATGCACGTTATAATCAACGTTAATATCACATTGACGCATTTCGCTTATCTCTTACTAAGAATGCCCAGCAATTATAGCCGTAATCCCATGCATCTAACTTACGTTCTGAATTTCTCACTCTGCGAAATCTAGTGAAAACCCAGCGCATACCTTCAGGAGCTATCTCACCGACGATTTCTCTAATATTTCTACGTATAAACTTATTTCCTTTCTAGGACAGAAATTTTTTACTTGCTAAGATCGGAAATAGAAATTAAAATTACACTACAAATTTAATTTTTACCAATCTTAGGACAACAGCTGTCCTTCTATTGTCTCCGCTGTATTTAATGTAAGCTGCTATCTTACTTAAGCACAGCGTAATATTTTATCTAAAGCCTTGAGTTGTGCATTAGCTGCATAATATGAAATTTGAAATTTATCTGCAACCTCTTCCGGCCGCATATCTCTTATTAATCTTATTGGAGCTAATAATTCTCCTGCAAAGACATCGGCCTGCCATTCTGAGTTTTCATAGACTTTTATATCGACTTTCTCATAATTCTTAGCTAAAGGCACTCCAGTATGTAAAATTAGGTGTCCTATCTCATGCGATATAGTCATACGATCTCGACCTACTCCCCGACAAGCTCCATCATAAACAGATTCTTCAATTAAGATAATTCTCTGATTGGGATAAGTTAGTGCTCTAGCCTTCTTTTCCAAACTCCCATCTTGCCAAATTTCATATTGAAAGCCGGGAACAATCATTTGAAGCCTAAATTCTAGAAATTCAACAATAGGAAAGATAAGAACATTACTAGAATAGCCAGAAAGTTTACGCACCCCATCGGCAATAGCTCCTATTTCTGAGCGGCTCCTTGGCGTAACTCTTATTCCTTTATCGTGCAATCGTCATCACCTGCCTTTGATAAAATTCTTAAAATCTCAACCCTATCTTCATGGGTGAGGGAATGAAAACGTTTAGCAAAAGCAATTGCCACTTCTTTATTAGCTGTTGTTTCACCGCCTAAATCAATTTGCAATTTTTGCTGCGACATTTCAACTGCTTTCAGTAAAGAAAAATATTCTTCTTCACTAAGCCTGTAACTATCGCGAATTTTACTCACAATGCCATCAGGTATATTTTTACGCCCTGTCTCTATTGCAGATAAAAAGGCTGAAGATATTTCTAGCGTTTTCGCCATATCACCCAGCAAAAGCCCATTATCTATTCGGAACTTGCGTAACCACTGTCCGAAGGCATTTATCATATTGGCTCTCTCCTTTCATGCATGAATTTGAAGATTGTTATTTATTGACTATTATTTTACTTTTACGGGTTTATTTTGCCAACTTCAAAAGGTTAATTAATAGCCGGGCAGCAAATAAAAATCATCTCCATCACTGGGAGGCATTAACAGCATGTTAGCTAATTTCACGGCAAATTCACGGCGGTACTTCATGACTGTATTCGGCGATAAATTATAACGCGCTGAGACATAACCAAGTTTTGACGCGTACCTTGAGGCAGAATTACCGACAAATTTCACGTGATCCATCACTACTGACCATATGCGGGAATCTGCGTCCTTGAACTCACGAGACACTAAATGTATGTGAGGCCAGCCCCCTGCAATGTCTACTAGTTTGTCAAAATATTCACGGTCAAAAACTATGCGTTCGGCTTCAGTCTCTAAATTCGGCATCGTCGGCATAAAATCATCAGGCAATTTGCTTCGGCCGGCATTCAGTAACTCGTGAATCTCACGCGACGTAGGCTCCCTAACCTCACCAAGCAACAAACTAAATCCCTGCGGATGAAACGCGATTATCAGCTCGATCAAATATGTTACACGATTCAATGCCTCACAAAAACTCTTAACACTACAGCGCATGTGTTATCACTCCTATAAAAACTCGTCAATAATATAAATCAGCGCAATCAACAAAAATAATGCTCCAGAATAAAAAAGTTTATCCCTCATGATTTGCCCTCCGCGCGTGTGTTCCATGCGTTTATGGCTTCGTCCAAGAACGGGTAATGATAGCTGGCTACTTGTCTATTACATTCATCGCTAGGGCAACAAACAAAATAATATCCTGCTATATCCTTATCGTATACAGCTTCACTCCCGCAGAATGGGCACGGTTTTAATTTTTCGCTCATAGTTACAACCTCCGTAAATTCTGTGCTGATTTTACAGGTTCATTCATAAGTTTTTCGAGTCTTTCAAGTTCTGCGTCTAAGTCTTCATCAGGAATTTTTTTGCGCGAATTAAGTTCTTCACTCGTCATCATCATTGATTTTGCCTGCGACTTTGGCGTTAATTTCCGGCTGTGCTGGTTGGCGAGGGCTCCTGCAATGTAATTAAACGTGAGAGTGCTTAAAGGCTTATTTTTGCGCTTAAATCTCTCACAGGCTGTGTCAATTTCCTTCTGAACTCGTGCAGGGTAATGAGACGCGCTTAACGTCCTTAACGCCGAAATTTCTGACTCAGTTAGACTCTTTCTGCCAGTCTTTAGCAATAAATATTCGGCTGTAGGTCTCATAATGGCCGGTGCATCGTCGGGGGTGAAGGCTTCGGGATTATTAACGGGTTCTGAATTTTTCGCGGGGAGGCGGGCTTCCCCCTTTAGGGAGTCTTTATAGTTTAATGGACTCTCGTTTTGCCCTGTAACTTTTTGCAGGGGGGTGGTGCAATTTTTGCAGGGGGGTATCACGGAGTCGAGCAATTCCGGAACTTCTCCGACGGCGTATTCTTGATAGCAGGCTGCTTCGTTGCCAATCAGCGTATAGACAGAATTAATTTGATGTCTGCCGTTTTCGCCCTGTATAAACTGCTCTGTGATTTCGATTAAGCCCCATGATTCTAATTTGTGCAGGGCATTTCTTACTGTGCGCTCACAATAACCGGACTCTTTTGCGATCGTCCGGACCTTCAAGAAACATTTGCGTGTGTTATTATCTGCGTGAGATGTCAGAGTCATATACACGGATTTTGGCGCGCCCTTAAAGCTGCCGTCTCTAGCTACGTTTATATCTAATTTCGCAAAACAAAAATTACTGGTCATGATTTATTTCTCCTTTCGTTTATTCGCTTTCTGCCGGAAATAAGAAATCCGGAATTTTCCCGCCGTTCTCGATGTAATTTACTATTTTGAACGTTAGATAACCTGCGTGAGTCTTCCCGTGTTCGAGAAATATTAACCCGTCAAGCAGTCCCATTACAGCCGGGGCACACTCACAAAGGCGGTTTAACTGTTCCCGCGTCAATGCTTTTCTTGCCATGATCGAGTCTCCCATGCGTTTACTGCGTCTTGTCTCGTAACATATGAATCAGTGCGAACCCTGCAATAATCGCACTCAACATAATATGAAAATTGCACGTCCTTACATGCTGATTTGTACTCGCGCTCCTGAGTACAGGAAATGACGCTGATATTATGACTCCCGCAGAAGGGGCAAGATTTTAATTGCTCGCTCATGATTTCATCTCCTATAGTTGTTTGGATACTCATTCTCGATTATTGACTTACTCGTAACAGTTGCAGTCTTATAATCACTCGAATTTGCATTTAACGGCTTTATCTCTATGGTAGTTGGGGTGTCTTGCAAAAATCCCTTACCACCACAAAATGGGCATGGGCAATAGTTTAAATTCCAGTTCATGACTGCGCCTCCTGCTGTTTATTCCAGTTAGTTAGAATTTCATTCAGCACATCGTTGTATTTATTCTTATCGTGGTTTTTCGCTCTTAAGTATGTATGCATAGGAGATAAGGGACATTGAATAAATTTTAAAATAGTTCTTGTTATAAGATTTTATGTAAATCAGTATGTTATTTTTTCTACGTTTTTTATACGGTCATTCTATAGATCGCGTTTGTATTGTTTCTTGATTTTTATGCGGCTGCTCTATTAAAGCTACAAAAATTCCTATGTAAAATACAAGGCAGACTATACATATACAAATACTCTTAATGAAAATTTTAACTCTATTTTGAGAATCACTGCCAGCAATAAGTACATCCATCCATGATATAACAGGTACTATAGTTCCGTAAATTATCCAGCTAAACATTGAACCTTCCAAACCCTTATGCTTGGCATTTATAGCAATTACATAACCTGAAGCTAACATTAAGACAGGGATTAATAATTCTCTATGTGCTATTTTTGTTCTGGTAAAAGTCCCTAAGATACACAGCATTATAAAAGCTCCGACCACAGCACAGCAAATATATTTTAAAATTTTCAGGAATATTGAAGACTTCTTATTGATTATTACGGGCAATTCTTCATGTTTAGACTCAACAGGAGGCGTAATGTATTCAGGCTCAGATATATTTTTAGGCTGCTCGGCTGCTTTTATTTCTGTAATATTAGGCGCAAATTGCATTGTATAATCATATTCATCAGGAGCAAAATATTCATTCTGGAAAAGGCCAAGTTCTTCGGCAAGTCTTAAAATATGCTTACACGGCCAAGCGTCATGTCCAAGCGCAAAATCTTTACATGTGCAATTTTTTAGAGTCGTCGTGTATGTGCCATTGCTGGAAGATTTAAAAACGGCCTCGCCCTTGTCGGGGTCAATGGATAAAATTTTTGTAGAATGCGAACGTTTGCGGCGGCTTGCGAGTTCAGGAGAATTTAAAATGTGTCTTGCCCATTTAGCTTCCCATGTGCATTTATGACAAAATATATTGCCTTCGAGGGTGTCGCGTCCGCAGTGCTTGCAGGGGATAAATTTTTTCACGCCTTCTGATGTCATGCGATATTTTATTTGGAAAACATAACGTTAAGCTCAACCGTTGAAATATCGCCCGCTTTTATTCCGTATTTTGCTGCGATTTCGCGTCTTGATTTAAGCATCATGTTTGCTAAAACGCCGTCTTGATACATTGACTGCTCTAGTGAGTCTTTGATACTCAATCCCATTTTTGAAGATTTTTGCGCGTTGATTTCTTTTGCCTGCGCTAATTCAGTCACGATAGATTTTTGCTGTTTAGTTGTAAGCTGCTTTAATACATCGGAGGTCTGCTCTTTCTCGTATATTGCGTCGATCTCTTCACTTAGCAGAAATCCATTAGCTTTTAACTTTTTGTCGGCCTCACGTATAGCAGTCTGAATATCGCTGCCATGTGCCATAACTGCGAAAATTACAATAAATATAATACACAGCGCAAAATATTTTTTCATGAAAACACAGCTCCTCCCGTTTACTTTCTTTTATTTCTTCGTCTAGGCAGCTGAGTATTTTTTGCTGCTTCCTTCTCAGCTTTTACTCTATCAGCGAGCCAGTGTCCTGGTTGGCAATCCTTTATAATTACGTTCATCATAAGCCCTGAACAACTGCCGATTACTTCGAGAGGCTCCTTTTTTCTGACATTTTTCAGGAAAGCAAGATGTTCAGCCTCAAAGAAACACTGCACGGTCCGGAAAGAGTTTTCATCCTGCCTGCTATAGCCTTGAGTACCGCCCATTAATGTTATATACATGTTGCCTGCTATATCTTTACCGATATCCTTTACAAAGCCGAAAACGTGAATTTTTTTGTTCAGGAACATATCATCAGCGTTAATTTCGTTCTGGTCATAAAGATTAATCAATGATACAGCTGACACAGACAGATAATCTTTGCTTTCAATGTTTATGTGAGTTTCCTGATATGCTTCACTTTGGGCAGATAAAATAAAAAGTGCTATGAGACACAAAAATTTTTTCATGAAAGCGCAATCCCCCTTTTAAAATTTATTGACCGGCAATAGGCGCAAAAAGCATACACAAGAACGCAATAATCAATGAAACTATAATTTGCATAATTACAGGCAGGCTAGGCGCAAAAAACATTATTACGACAGAAGCAGCAAGGCATATAACAGCCAGCCACTTCATAAGACGTGAAAGTCTGCCGATTATCGCAAGTATGAAAAATATAACAGCAATAACCGAAACAGCTAAAAGAACCATGTAAAACGGGGCATCTTTACCGCCCATTGAACCTATAAAACCGCCGAACCTATTAAGCCCCTCTGCCGCCGAAAGACTTGCTAAAATGCCTATTACACTAAAAATTTTTTGCAAAATGATCACAATCCCTCTCTAAAAATTTTTTATAGCGCTGGTACTACAGGAGCATTCTTAGCCCCTTGTATATCAAAAAATCTACGTAACATTTCAAAGCCTTCTCTTGTCTCAGGCAAATTCACATACATATCATTATTTCTGATAATTAATCTCTTTTCTTGATGCTCATAGTAATCAGGTTTAGGAACAAATTGCGCTCCTTCTTGTAATACAACCCCGTCATTTTCTCCTGATAGATAGGCGACAGTCGTATTTAATGCTTCCGCAAGAAGATTTAATTTTGTAGCGTCCGGGACTTGTTTGTTTTGCTCCCATCGCCGTATCGTATTTACATGAACATCTATTCGTTCTGCGAGCTTTTCTTGGGATAAACCTAATATCTCGCGCTGTTCCCTTAATCTTTTGCCATTAAACATGAAAATCACCTCTTCTTTTATGAATAAAATAACAATTTTTGTAGTTTTTTTCCAGACAAAAATTTGTGAATTGAGCTATCAAATTTTGTAGGTGAAATGTGTGTATATTCGAGAATACAGAAAAAGAAATAATCTAACCCAAACTGAATTAGCAGATAAAATCGGTGTTCATGAGAATACTCTTCGACGCTGGGAAAATGGCGATTTTGAACCGCGTTCTAATGATTTACAAAAATTAGCAGAGACTCTCGGCTGCACAGAAGCAGAATTACTCAACGGCCCAAACGAAAACAAAATCAAAATCTCCCTATCCTATGACTGGGAGAAATACGAGAAAGGAGATATTAACATGACTGGGAATGAATTTGATATTTTTCTTGGCAGAGACGGCGAAATCGGTCTCAAAGGTGCTGGCAAATTGACAAGTCGTGAAGCTGTAGAAGATTTCTTGTCGCACGTCAGACTTCAGGTTGAGGCAGGTTTTGAGGCTCAAATTAAGCGCGGTGCAATTCAATTAGCGTAGAAATTTTTGCGGGTGGTCTCACGTTTTGCCGCAATTTTTTATAGTTTACAGGAGGCAGTCATGAAAAATTTTGCAAATATCGCTGAAGTAAAAGTCTTGGCAGATTATATGAGAATTAATGAATTTCTGCGTAATTTCTGGATTCTGCTCGATATTTTCCACGATGACAATAATTTACTTTTCGTGCTGGGACTCCCTTATGACGCTGTCGAACTGGTGAATCAGGAGGACTCCTGCGATGATTAATAAAGCTGAACTGCTTTTACTCGTCAGAAATACTCAACTCGAAATTAATTCTAAATTTGAGAAATTATTTGACATCATTGCTAATTTTCAGGAAACACAGCCGGAACCGGTGATAATTCATTCTCAGGATAAAGACTCATGGCTCACAGTTAAAGAAGTCTGCAAGGCTCTCAAGATCAGCGGCTCAACTTTTTATGAATATGTCAAAGAGGGATTATTACCGCCGGGGTGTGAGTTCGGGCCTCGTTCTAAACGCTGGAAATTGTCAGAT
>JAFSXS010000097.1 GCA_017443945.1 Synergistaceae bacterium | reverse complement strand
CGTTTTGGCAAAAAGTTTATTGCTATAATTTAATGTGAGGTGATAATCATGAATGTACTTACAGATTTTAGAGTCGCTCAATTGGAGTCAGATAAACGCAGATTACTAAATTATCTCGAAGCAGAACAAGCTATCTTATCAGGTCAGGAATACGAAATCGAAGGTCTGAAATTAACACGCGCTGACTTGAAAACAGTTACGGACATGATCGCAAATCTTGAATATAAAATTAACCGCGAGACAGAAGCTCTCAAGCCTAAAATTTCCCGCCCGCGATTCAAAACTATTATCCCAAAGGAGTATTTATAAGCATGAAAATTTATAATTCCGGTTATTCCCATCATGGCGCAAGCAGGTCAAAAAGCTCGTTAATCTCATGGAACGCAACCAGCAAAAGCCCTCATGAGGACATCAGCGAAAATTTGAATTTACTTCGCGAACGTTCACGCGATTTATATTCCGGCGGGGGACCATTGGGATGCGGTGCAATTGACAGAATCTGCTTAAACTCTATCGGCTCAGGCTTGAAATTAAATGTGCGTGTGAATCATGAATTATTAAACATGTCAGAATCAGACTGCGCAAAATGGTCAAGCAATATCGAAAACGTTTTTGATTCGTGGGCAAGTTCTAAAAATTGCAGCATTGACGGCGAATTAAATTTTTATGAATTACAAGTCTTAGCGTTCAAAAGTGTTTTACTCGATGGAGACTGCTTTGTTATATTCGGCGCCGATAATGAACACTACAAAAATATTTTTACGCGCTTACAAGTTGGCTTAATCGAGAGTGAACGCGTGCAGAATCCATTTATAAAGCCTTCCGGAGTAATGATTGATGAAGGAGTCGAACTTGATAATCTCGGCCGGCCGGTTGCTTATTATATCGCGAATCGTAATCCCGAAGCAGAAATCTCGAATCAACCTCAACTTGAATTTATGCGCGCTCCCATTTATGACTCTATTTCACATGAACGAAATATTTTGCACTTGATGAATCCTGAAAGAATCGGCCAAAGACGCGGAGTACCATTTTTAGCACCGGTTATAGAGACTCTCAAGCAATTATCCCGTTACACCGACGCAGAATTAATGTCCGCTGTTGTATCAGGAATGTACAGCATATTTTTTGAGCATGATCAAAGAGAGTCGGGCCAAGTCGGTGAAGAAGAGTATGCGAGCGAGTCAGGTTATGGAGGATTAACGGGACTTGAGAATATCACGCAGCAAGAAATGTACGGGACTGTGATAGATTTACCCGAAGGAGTGAAAGTCAGCACAGCGAGTCCAGGCCGTCCGAATCAAAATTTTAATGCGTTTATTGAATCTCTCGTACGTCAGATTGGCGGTGCTTTAGGGATACCGGCGGAGTTATTATTTTTGCATTTTACAGCGAGTTACAGCGCTTCACGGGGTGCATTGCTGGAAGCATGGAAATTATTTAAATATTGGCGTGAATGGTTTGCAGCTAATTTCTGTCAGCCGATTTACCAAAAATTTTTATACGAGTATTTAATGTTGTCTCAAGACTCACATTTTTTGCAATCAGAATCACTTAATGACGATAAATTTTATTGGGCATCATGGACGGGACCGAGTCAAGGACAATTAGACCCAGTGAAGGAAGTCAACGCAGCTATAACGCGTGTAAAAAACGGTTTCAGCACATATCAGCGTGAGACAGGAGAATTAACGGGCGAAGATTTCGAAATGAATATAAACCAGTTAAAGCGGGAAAATAAATTATTGAAGTCAGTCTACAAAGAGTGAAGGCGGGCGGGTGTGAACTGCAAATTACAACGCGACTCCAAATTTTTGCACTGTTACGGGAAAAAAATTTTGTGATTCATGATGCGGGGCCCCTATCGCCCCCCCGCACCCCCCACCCAGGAATACGCCATTTGCAGCGATAAATTGCTATAATGTGAATCGAGGTGAAAATATAATATGGCAAATATCACAAGTCAGAACCCAATTAGATTCACAATAGATAAACTCAAGACGGAAGCTCATGCACTCATAATCGCAAAAAAAGGCAATGTCATTAACTGCACACAAGCAAGCGCTGTTACCGGCTTCAAATTCAATTATTCACAACCGGCGGGGACTAAAATTTTTCTGGCATTCTCGACCGGCGATAAAGTCAATAACGCACAAATTTACGCACCCGGTGAAGTTCACGCAATCGACGAGGACGCAAACGGAGCATGGTTTAGGCTCAATTCTTCGGGGTACGCAGAAATCATTGACGAACAAAAAATCACGTACGAGTCATTAATCGACGAAGGAAACTCAATAAGCGAACTTGCAGGATTAAATAATATTCCGGCGTTCAAGGGCTATAATGTTAGAGTTGCAATCGCACTTTACTCACAGGACCCTCAAAACGCAATTCCCGCAATTAATCTCGCACTCAAGATCCGCAATGACACTCAGACCACGCAAAAAATCGAATACTCGCCAATTTATGAACTCGGAGAAAACACGCAGTTAATTAATGTCATAGCAAAGACTGAAATTAGCAACAACGCAAGTATCACAATTGAAGGCAGCATAAACGAGTCAAGCACATGGAAAGCGATAAACACTTTAGCGGGCAGCGAGGCTCAAAAATTGCAGTTACGCGCGATAATGAATGCTCCTCAAATCGGTTCAAGCGTCGCGAAATTAAACGAGGCTAATATCATTTTTTCTGAAGGAACCGGAATTATCAACGGAGACGGCACAAGCGAAATTGTAAGCAAGACTCATAACTGGTTTAAGCCGGTCAAACATTGCAGAATAATAGTCAAGCACTCGCCATTTAAGGAGTCAAGCATGAAGGTTTATGCTTCCGTGAGAAATCAGCCGTTAAAAATTTATAATGAATCACTCGGAACAGGAGACGGCAAAATTCATACATACCAATTAGCGCAGAAAAATAGAATTAACTTCGAGAGCGTAAAATTATATTTCGACGGAGTTCAAGTTTTCGGAAATTATGAAGTTAATTGCGAGGTTGGGCGGATAACATGCACTGCGCCTCAAGGTGTGTTAATTACTTGCGATTACAATTACAACTGGGCAAATGAGGTCTGGCAGGAACTCGCGAAGCAGTCTGAAACCATCAAGGACGATTACAACGAAAGCGAGTATTACATAAAATTTGCTAATTCCGGATGTATCAGCGCGGTAAAAATCGCATTTAATATGAAGTCCGGCTATGTTGCAAATGAGTCAATCGGAACCGGCAAAGAACGCGATTATACATACAAATTAGCCCATCATGTGAAAGACGGAAATATCACAATCACGGCCAATAATGTGAACTTGAGCAAAAATAATTTCTATGTGCTTGAAGATTCACAATATGTTAAAATAGCAGCTGTCAACGGTCAGACTTTGAAAGCGAGTTATGACTGGATAAGCGAGACTCCGACAGTTTATAATTTTCACGCAGTATTTAGCGAATAAGGACGGTGATATAACAAATGGCGCGCCCAAATTGGAAAGCACGGCACGTAAGAACACTTGCAGAACTCCCCGAAAAATTAATCAAGGGCAGAGCATATTTTATCGACGACGAAGGAATTATTTTAATCGATCACGGCGATAAAAGAGGCGTGCAAATTTATGGAAATAGACCGGGCATTCAGGGCCAGCCGGGTGAACCTGTACCGCAGATATTCGCTGATTTAGAATCACTTTCACGAGCAGCAATTAATAACGCTTCGACATTAAATTATGAGATTCAATCAAGGCGCAAGAGTCAGGAAATCGAGAAAAATTTTAGACTCGAGTCCGAACAAAATTTACAGAATCAGATTGACTCACTTGTCAAAGCAATACTCAATCAGGCTGCAACACTCAACGCAGAAAATCAGAATCGCAAGGAGTTAAAATCGAATCTGCAGGAGCAAATTAATTCGCTCATAAAGGGTTTATTGACTCAATCTGCAAACGAACAGAATTTACGGGAAGAGTCAGACTCAAGATTACAGACTCAGATTGACACACTTGCAAAGGCGTCATTGAGTCAGTCTCAGGCAATCAAATCAATAAATGACAATCACAAGCAGAATTTTGCAAACGAGCAAGAGACCCGCAAAGAGTCAGACTCGAAATTGCAGATTCAGATTGACACACTTGCAAAGGCGTCATTAAGTCAGTCTCAGGCAATCAAATCAATAAATGACAACCACAAGCAGAATTTTGCAAATGAGCAAGAGACCCGCAAAGAGTCAGACTCAAGATTACAGACTCAGATTGACACACTTGCAAAGGCGTCAT
>JAFSXS010000096.1 GCA_017443945.1 Synergistaceae bacterium | reverse complement strand
ATTCCAGTCTGCACCCTTGAAGGCTTCTGCGAACGGATTATATACAACTCCCTCTTCGTCGTCTTCATAGCCTGCTGACTCTTTTAATGCTCTTGCGCGTGATTTGCCGCGTTTTTCGCGTTTTTCTCCGCGTTTGGGCTGGTCGGGACGTTCGGTGCGCTCAGGTCTGATTTCTTTCTCTTCCTGAACTGGTACGGGCTCTGGTTCTGGTTCTGGTTCAAGCTCGCTCATTGATAATCTCATTCTGCGCTGTTCCGGGTTAATTTCGAGGATTCTCGTCTCAACTTCCTGACCTTCGCTCAAAACATCGCCGGGTTTCTCGATTCTCTTGCGGCTTATCTGCGAAATATGAATTAAAGCCTCGACTCCTTCTTCAACTTCAACGAATGCGCCGAAATCTGCGAGTCTTACAACTTTAACTTTTATGTCTTGGCCGGGCTGATAGCGTTCAGTTATGTTGCTCCACGGATCATTAAGCTGTTTGCAGCCGAGACTGATACGTTTTTTCTCCGTGTCGACTTCAAGCACTAACACATCAACTTCTTGACCGCGTTTCAATACGTCGCGAGGTCTCTTAATTCTGGTCCAGCTTATATCGCCGACATGTACAAGCCCCTCGATTCCCGGTTCAAGCTCAACGAATGCGCCGAACTCCGTCAAATTAGTTACTACACCTTTCATGACATCGCCGACGTGAATCCTTTCGCTCACTGTGTTCCAAGGATCTCCGGTTACCTGCTTAATGCTCAGGGAAATTCTATCGTTTTCCTTGTCAATGCCGATAACTTTAACAGTAACTTTGTCGCCCTTCTTGAACATTTCGCGAATCTTGATATTACGTTTCCAAGTAAGCTCCGTTACATGAACAAGCCCGTCCATCTCGCCGAGATTCACGAATACGCCGAAATCTGTCAAGCTGCTGACTTCACCCTCAAGCACATCGCCTTCATGAACGCGGTCATAAAATTTTGCTTTGCGTTCGTTCTCTGCCTGTTCGAGTAATTCTTTTCGTGAGAAAACGAGTCTGTGCTTGCGTCTGTCATGGTCTAATACTTTGACAGTGAGATTATGACCGACAAAATTTGCAGGGTTTACGCCTTTTCCCGTAATAGTTAAATGCGAAATAGGTATAAAGCCCTCAAGCCCGCAGCAATCAACCATGAGACCGCCTTTGACTCTGCTTACGCCTTTAACCTGCATTGAAGGACTCTCTGCAATTTTTGCTTCAAGTGCTGCCCAGCGTTTTTCAAATTCGTGTCTCCATCGGCTTAGAGTTAATTGTGCTTCTTCACCGTCGCGAATGTTCGTGATTTCGACCTCGATTTGATCTCCCGGTTTGGGTTCCTCGCCGTTTTCGATTAAAGAATGATTCGTGTACTCTTTCTCAGGTAATAAGCCCTCGCACTTGAAACCTATGTTGACGAGCCAGCCTGCTTCGTTCTTGCTGACTATTGTTCCCGTGCAAATTTTACCCTTGTGAAAGCGGCCGCCGGTGCTTCCGTACTGATCCCAAAGCTCCTGCATTGTTTCAGGCTCTTTTTCTGCCTGATTGTCCTGTGTCTGCGCTGTTACATCAGGTGCTGCTGTTGTTGCTTCTGTTGATTCCTGATGCTCAAAAACTTCCTGCTGATCCATAGTGAATCAAACCCCCTTGACTGCCTTTGTTTCCGCAATACTAAATTTTATTTTATCGATAAGCCATGCGGGAGTGCTTGCTCCTGCGGCTATACCAATCACGTTTTTATCGGCGAACCAGTTTATATTTTGCATTAGTTCGCATTCATCTTCGAGCCATAAGACATTTACGCCCTCCGACTCGATTATATCGCGCAATTTGCTTGTATTCGCGCTTGTTTTGCCTCCGATTAAGATTACTCCGTCGACGTTGTTATTTTTCACGAGTGAACGCGCTGACTCCTGTCTCTCTGACGTAGCTTTACAAATTGTATTGCAAACGTGTAACTGCTGAGTCTTTCCCGTGAGAATGGCTGCAACATTTGCGAGTCGTTCTTCACGCTGAGTCGTCTGTGAGATTAACGCAATTTTGTGATGAGACGAAATTTTTTGCGCTTCTGACTCATTAGCTATTACTTCATAATTTTTTGAGTCCTCGATATGTCCGACAATGCCGATAATTTCCGGGTGATTCTTGTCGCCTAATAATACAACATGATAATTTTCGCGCGATAATTCCCGTGCTAAGTCTTGAGCTTTCTTTACAAACGGGCATGTCATGTCAATTACTTCAATATTTCGGGACTGCAAATTTTCTATCACGTTCAATGCTTCACCGTGAGCTCGTATCAAAACTTTTGCGCCTGAAGGTATTTCGCTCGAATCCTTTGCAACACGCAGACCCATTGACTCAAGTCTTGCAACTTCCTGCGGATTATGAATCGGAAGACCTATCGTCCATACTTCTTTATTGTCATGCAAGGCGTTTTCTATTGCGTCAACGGCCCGCTTTACACCGAAACAAAAACCGGCGTGATCTGCCATAATTATTTTCATTCGGGCGAGTCTCCTTTGTGAATGTGATTTAACGCGAGATTTATAATTTCCTGCTCGTGATTTGACTCTGACATGTTGAACCAGACTGCGGGCTCAAATTTTTTAAACCACGTCTGCTGCCGTCTGCAAAATGCTTTAGTGCGCGCTATTGAATTTTCGAGTGCTTGATCGAGAGTCATTTTGCCCCTGTGATAGTCGATTAATTCATGATAGCCCAAGCCTTTTAACGGTGTAAATCTTTCGTCAAAGCCGTTATTAATCAGCCACTCGACTTCTTCAGGGAATCCCGAATTAAATTCCTGTTCGAGCCTTATTGCTATGCGTGAAAATAATTCATCGCGCGAACGAGACAGCCCGATATAAAGCACATCAAAGCCGTAATCACGTTTTGTGCCTTCATTGTATAACTGTGAAGGTGCTTTGCCGGTCAAGTCCCATATTTCAAGCGCACGGGTTACTCTCTGAATATCGTTTTTGTGTAATTTTTCTGCTGTTGCCGGGTCGACTTCTGATAATCTCATGTGCAGTAATTCGGCTCCCTGAGAATTTGCAAGAGCTTCGTATTTTTCGCGGACTTCATTATCTGACGGCAGATCTTGATTCAAGCTCGCATGAAATAACGCATTGTAATAGAAAGGAGTCCCGCCCACGAATAAAGGCACTTTACCTCGCGTACAGATTCTGTTGACTGCTTGTGAGGCTTCTTCCGCAAAATCTGAAACTGTAAATTTTTCGTCGGGATCTGCTATGTCTATCATGTGATGAGGTATTTCACGCCGAAAAGACTGCGAAACTTTATCAGTTCCCACGTCCATGTATCTATAAACTTGACGCGAATCAACTGAAATAATTTCTGCATTCAATTTTTCTGCGACAGATAAACTTAAAGCCGTTTTTCCTACAGCTGTAGAACCTATTAAAGCTACCACTGGCTGGCGATTCATTATAAAAGCTCTTATTTCCCCTTATTAAACCAACAAATTAAATTTAATGCCATTGATTATAACATATCTTTGAATTTTGCAAGTAAAATTTTTTCGCGGATTGGAAAATAACAGATTGCTTCATCATGTATTTATTCATGCAATTTATCAGCGAGAATCTTAATTACTTCAAGCGGGCTGATAGTTGCTAAAATTTGCTTTCTTTCGTCGGGATTAATGCGCGCTAAGATTTCCCGTGTACTGAGTGATAAGCAGCGTGGATTATTTATATATTCAGAGTTCGGCAATTTCTCGCTATTATCTTTGTCAGTGTCGGATTTAGGCTCATTAAGAAATTTTGTTATTGCCAATGGTGCAGCCAAATTAAATATTTCCTGAAAGTTTTCGCACATTCCAGTAAATAATTTTTCGTCCGGTTCATATCTTGCACAGCCTCCCCCGCATAACATCAAGTATTCGCAGTCTTTGCACGGAATCATGTTATTCACATATCTTGTGCGCCACTTTGTCATTGAGAGATTATACAAAAATTTTTGTGAAGCCTCGTAACAAAGCCCATAGCAAGCTCATCTTGTGCAACTATATTCCAGCATGAATAAATCAAGCCGTCCGGGCCGATAACGTTCATGAAATTTTCTGTTCCGCAGTAAGTAGGATTTATTCTCGGCCAAGTGCTTTTATTGAGCCAGCCGGTTAATTTTTTCACAGAATTTGAATAACGGCCTTCAAGTTCTATTGCATTATTAAGCGAGTGTCCGGAATTTATGATTTCCTGTAAAATTTTTGACTCGTCTATTGCGTCAGGTGTATCAAATACGCCCCTGAAGTAATATGAAAAATTTTTCTTCTCAGTGAATCCGCGTGATTTAAATTCCTGTTCAAGTTCACAGATATGCGCAATATTTGACCTGCCGACATTTACACGAACACTTATTTTTATCCCGCGTTCGAGTGCCAGTGCTATATTATTCATGATTTTATCAAAGCTGCCTGATCTGTCCGCAAAAAACCGCCTTTTATCGTGAATTTCTTTCGGGCCGTCTACTGTAATTTGCAAGTTCGTAAATTTAAACTCTTGAATTAAGTCTAAATATTTATCTAAGTCAGTGCCGTTTGTTATAGCAGAAATTTTCATGTCATTTTCCCGGCACTTCCCGCAAATGTAACGGATTATATCTTTATTTTCTGCTAATAAAGGTTCTCCGCCATAAAGTGAACAGTTATTAATTATATAATTGCGTGCTTTGTAGTCTTTTACCTGTGCAAAAATTGCATCTACTAAAGATTTACTCATTGTGCGTTCGAGCCATTCAGTGCCGCGTGTGAGTCTATGCTGTTCAAGACAATAAAAGCAGCGTAAATTACAATTATAAGTAGGAGCTAAAACGAGTCCGACTCCAGTATTTGAATATAATAACTTGTGAATCCTTGCAAGAATGCTCATATCTTCGGATTCCTGTTCGTCTGAGTTCACGATATGTCCGCGTTTAGTGAGTAATTCGAGCCGTGAAGACTCTAATTTTTCGAGTAATGAGGGATTATTTTTTGCTTCAGTGAGTAAATGTGCCTCGTTCTTGTCAATTAAATCAACAGCTCCGTAGAGTCCATTAATTAACACGTAATCTTGAGACGCTGACTCTGGTAAGGGTAAAAGAATTTCATATTTACTTGTGCGCAAAATAATATCCTCCTAAAAATTTAAAGCCGGGCTGTAATCAACAAATCCAGCAATTTACGAGTCCTAGTCTCTGTAACAGTCGTCAAATTTGCAGATAATCGACCCTAATTCGGGATTCTTGTCCTTATCTTTATGCTTGTGAGGAGAATCAGATTTAATAACTCGCCGACACTTTTGCATGACATCGCTTTAGTGATTTGTTCTTTCGTGAAATTCATGATTGAGTCCTCCCTGTTAAAATTTTATAAACACTTTGTAATTATATACAACATTATTGCAGATTGCGATTCATTTCGATTTTGAAGCGGCGAGTCCCTGTTTTTAACGCATTACCGAAATAATATTTATAAAACCGCTTTAATGATTTGCTTAATTCCGAAAGAGTGAATTTAATGACAGAACAGCAGCTTATTAATTTACGAATCGTATAAGAAATTAGACTAATTCCCCCGCCCATGACAGTACGAAAATTTTTCGCGACGTACCAGCCGTTAAAAGCTATTACATCAGAATCTATCCTTTTGCAGTAGACCCAGCCGAATACTTTATCATTCAAGACAGCGATATAACTTAATTCAGGGGTATAATCTCCGGCCTTAAACGGTGAAAATATTTCAGCGTCCCTATCTGAGCCGCAAAGTTCTTGAATCTCTTCGGCAAAATCGGGTAATTTCTCGAACGGAAAAAATTTCATCCCGTCGCGCGCTAATTTCTCATCAGTGTAGAAAGAATCATGTTTCATTTTTCCGGAAAATTCTTTAAGATTCAGTGTATATTGAGTCTATAAAAGTGTGCGTTTAATTGTGAAGTCGGGATAAAAAATTTCAAACGGGCGAAAAATTTTCATTTGAGGGTCTCTTGATTCGTCGTCGTAATTTTCTCCGTCGGGTTCGTCGTAAAAATATTTGATATTATTTGCTCCTGACTCATTAATTATTTCACAAATTGCACGTCTCACGAGATTTACGCTCAAATATTCCGGTAAAATTTGAATCTGCTTGATAGTAAAATGTTGTTCGTTAAATTCGTAATCGCCATTTATGAGTCCTGCTTTAATTCCTGAATCTGTGAAAATTTCAAGCTCGATTTTATTTTTCCGGTGAAAATTGTATTTGTCCATAAAATTTATTACTCCTTTATACAGTCAAAGGCTAAAACCTTTTTTGCAACCGGTGCCGTTTGCGCGTCATTAGCTGCTCCCGTTGGCCGCAGCAGAAGTTCTATCATTACAACAATAAAAATTTTCCCCTCAACTTTTTACGGTCAAGGGGATTCGTTCGAGAAATTAATTTATTCCTGTACTGCCGAAACCTCCGGAGCCTCTGGAAGTCTCATCAAGTTTCTTGACATCTTCAAATTTTGCGTGTGCTACAGGAGCAAATACCATTTGAGCAATCCTATCACCGAATGACAGCGTAAAAGGCTCTTCACCCATATTCAGCAATAAAACTTTTATTTCGCCGCGATAATCTGAGTCAATTGTTCCTGGGCTGTTAGGGATAATTATTCTGTGATTGAGTGCGAGCCCGCTTCGTGGTCTGATTTGAGCCTCGTAGCCTTCTGGAATCGCTAATTTTATCCCAGTCGGAATTAAAGCCATTTCGCCCGGTTTAATAATGCAATAACGAACCGAACATAAATCAACGCCTGCCGACCCCGGAGTCGCATATTCCGGAATCTTTATTGTATTGGCACTGCGTAAAATTTTTACTGTTATCTCATTCTGCATTAGTAGCCTCTTCTGCTGCGGTCATTGCGTCTGTTGCTGCGGTCATAGTTTCCGCGTCCGAACTCGAAATCATTTCTGCTAGCACGATTTGAAGAATAACCCCTGTCCATGTAGCTTATTCTGTCTCTCATTTGGAAATTGCTGTAACCTCTTTCACGTGATGCAAGGCTTGCAATTAAATTATCGCGTTCACGTTCATCCGGCAAAACATGAGCGAGTCCGGCAGCCCTTACTTTGTCTTCACTTGCTAAGACTCTGCGTCGTGTTAAATTAGCGCGTCCCTGATCGTCAATATCTTTGACCATTACGAGAACTCTATCACCGGGCTTGAAAACGTCTTCAACTCTTGAGACTCTGCTTGTGCTGATTTCGCTGACGTGTAATAAGCCTTCTTTGCCGGGTAAACACTCAACGAACGCGCCGAAACTTAATAATCTCGTGATAGTGCCGTAATAGACTTCACCGGGTGCAAGATCTCTTGTGAGTGATAAAACTATTGTTCTTGCGTCCTCGACTTGTGCTTGAGTTGGCCCTGAAATAGTGATTATTCCGTCGTCCTCGATATTTATTTTAACGCCTGTGCGCTGAGTTATGCTGCGTACGACTTTCCCGCCTGTGCCGATGACTTCACGAATTTTTTCGGGGTCAATCTCGAATGAAATAATGCGCGGTGCATTCGGTGAGATTCTGTTCGGGACGGGGATAACTGCTTCCATTTTTTCGAGAATCTCAAATCTTGCTTTGCGTGCCTGAGCTAATGCATTTTCCAGAATCTCGCGTGTAATGCCTCCTGCTTTATTGTCCATCTGAAGGGCTGTAACTCCTGCGCGCGTTCCTGCGACCTTGAAATCCATATCGCCGTAATGATCTTCGAGTCCTTGAATGTCTGTCAAAATTTGAACTTTGTCGCCCTCTTTGATTAATCCCATTGCAATCCCTGCGACGTGGCATCTAATCGGGACTCCTGCGTGCATCATTGAGAGACTCCCTCCGCAAATACTTGCCTGCGAGCTTGAACCGTTTGACTCCATTATGTCAGATACAACGCGAATAACATACGGGAATTCTTCTTCTGTCGGGATAACTGGAAGTAATGCGCGTTCGGCCAAAGCACCATGTCCGATTTCGCGTCTTCCGGGGCCTCTTAGGGGTCTTACTTCGCCTACTGAATATGGCGGGAAATTATAATGAAGCATGAATCTTTTTGCTGGTTCATCGAGTTTAATTCCGTCTAAAATCTGATCATCTTCACCGATCATTCCTAATGTAGTAGTTGCTAGTGATTGAGTCTCGCCCCGTGTAAATAATGCTGTGCCGTGAACTTTGGGCAGGAGGTCAATTTCGCAAGTGATTGGCCTTATTTGATCCATTTTACGGCCGTCGACTCTGACTCGTTCATTAATAATAATTCCTCGCATAATATTTTTCACGCGTTCGTCGATGAATGCATTAATATATTCTTCACGTTCCGGGTGCTCATTAATAATTTCTGCAAAGTGTTCGGCTGCCTGAGCTTTTATTTCGGTTATTGCTTTCTCTCTGGGTTTCTTCTCGTGGATTCTTACTGCTTTATCGACTTGTGAGTCAAGATTTTCACAGATCCAATTTTCAATATCGGGGAATTTTTCGGGAGCTGGTATCTCGATTAATGGCTTTCCGATTTCTTCCTTCATTTGTCTAAGTACTGCGATAATTTTCTTGATTTCAGAATGTGCAAGTTCGAGAGCGTCAACTAATAATTCTTCCGAGACTTCATAAGAACCTGACTCGACCATTGTTATCCCGTCATCGTGTCCCGCTACAATGAGATTTAATAAAGAGTTGTTCATTTGCCGTTCTGTTGGATTGACGATTAAATTTCCGCCTACGAGTCCGATTCTGACAGCAGCTACGGGGCCGTTCCATGGGATTCCAGAAATTGCAAGTGCTGCGCTTGCTCCGTTGATGCCGAGAACGTTTGCGGGAAAATCCTGATCCATAGCTAAAACTGTCGTAACTATTTGCACTTCATTGCGCATATTGTCATCAAAAACTGAACGAATCGACCTGTCTATAACTCTTGATCCTAGAATGCCTGAATCTGACGGCTTGCCCTCGCGCTTTAAGAAACCTCCGGGAATTTTTCCTGCTGCGTAATATCTCTCTTCATAATCAACAATTAACGGGAAAAAATCAATTCCAGTGCGTACAGTGTCATTCATACAAGCGGTACATAATAAAACCGTATCTCCCTGCGAGGCAATAACTGCGCCGTTTGCCTGCTTTGCTATTTTTCCTGTTTTGAATACAAGCGGTTCTTCTCCGACCATTACAGAATACGTTTTTTCCTGATCCAAAATATTTTAATCCTCCTAATAAAATTAACGGCTATATTTTAATCACAGATACAGAAAAAATCACGCATTATACAAAGAATTTGCGAAAAATTTTAAATTTGGCCGGAAAATATATTCTCGTGTTCGTGGAATTTCCCGCAAAAAAAGTCCGTACAAAATTTTTGCACAGACTCATTATTCTTTATATAAGGGCGGAGCTTGAAAGATTTGAACTTTCTCGGCAAACACCTATTTATTTACTCTGAACATGCATATTATTTATGAGCCGCTCCGTGTATGCCTTTACCTCTCGCCATAATATTTGCCACTGCTATCATCTCCCTTGTGTTGTTTGCAATTTCTATCGTAAACGGCAAAATCGCTGCTGCAAGAGAGACCAATTCAATTCCGAACAATCGCGTCATAAACCACGATATAACAGCCATAAACAGAGTAACGATAAATAGCTGATTCATTAGCATGTTCACTGCTCACATGCCCGCGAATAAATTTATTTTCTGAAACGTTCTCTATTTTCGTGTTCGGGTAATTTCTCGCCGATCTCACCTGCACGAGTCAAAGCTATACGAGTCAAACTTGGCCCGACAAGCTCATAAATTAACACGCTGAATAAAATTATGTTGCGAATCAATGCGCCCATTTCCTGACCTAATGCCTGAGCACTTATCACCATTCCGAGAGCGACTCCGGCCTGCGGGAAAAGTGTAATCCCTAAATATTTTTTCACGTCAGAATTGCAGTGAGTCATCGAACTCGAAATTAACGCACCTAAATATTTACCTGCACAACGCGTAAAAATATATAATATTCCCGTAATTATTACAAATTTATATTGGAACACGCTTAAATCAAGTCTTGCACCGCTCAACACAAAGAATACAGCGTAAAGGGGCGCACACCATTTTTCAGAACGAGTCATAATGTCCTGCGAAAATTCGCTCATGTTGCAAAATGTAGTTCCCAGAGTCATGCACACAAGAAGAGCCGATAAATTAAATCTCGACGCAAGAGAAATAGTCATCAAGATAAATGCTATAGTCATTGAAAGTCTGTTAGTGTTCGAGAAAAATAATTTTTCAAGCTGAGTCAAAATAAAGCCCATTACAGCACCCAGTGAAAGAGATCCGATAATTTCAGTCAACGGCTGAATCACAAGTGAAGCTGCGTTAATTGTTCCTCCCGCAATAGCCTGCGCAATCCCCATAGAAACCGCAAATATTACAAGTCCGGCAGCGTCATCAATTGCAACAATCGGCAATAATAAATCAGTAACGGGCCCATGTGCCTTAAATTGTCTAACTACCATTAGAGTCGCAGCAGGAGCAGTCGCACTAGCAATCGCACCCAGAATAATAGCAGCTTCTCTCGGCAGATCAGGAACGCACACAATCAACGCAAAATCTACAAGAATCGTAGCCGTAACAGCTTGAAATATTCCGATAAAAATTGCTTTCGCGCCGAACTCTTTTATTTTCGCGAATCTAAATTCTGAACCTATGTCAAACGCTATGAATCCCAACGCAAGACTCGATAAAATATTCACGTTCGCAAGTTCGTCAGCAGTCGAGAAGCCTAAATTATATCTTCCCAAAAAATAAGGCCCGACGAGCAAGCCCGCGAGCAAAAACGCTGTAACATCAGGAAATTTATTCCCATAACCAGCCAGCTTAAACGCTCTTGTCATTATTAATCCGGCAAAAAGCGCAAAAGCCGTCTTCAATAATAATTGCATAAATAAATTTCATCTCCCAAGCGGGAAATTATATCACTCCAAATCACTTGTATAAATTTGCGATTGATTACGGCCGTTTTTCTTGGCTTGATAGAGTGCTTTGTCTGACTCATGAATTAACTGCTCAATCGGCTTATTTTCACCGGGTAATTTCTGCGCGATTCCTGCACTGACTGTTAAATCATGCATTGTGTCCTGTGTTGCGTAATAGTCAAGCAATTTTTTCATGAAGGCATTAACTTTTTCGGTGATATTTTCTTGTTTGCCAAGCAGTAAAATCATGAACTCATCACCGCCCATTCTAGCAGCTAAAGCGTTTTTATTTGCTGTAAACTCGTTTTGAATCATTTCAGCCGTTGCAGCAAGTGCCCGGTCTCCTGCTCCGTGTCCGTATTGATCGTTTACTTCTTTGAAGTGGTCGAGATCGAGATAAATGCAGGTAATATTTTCTTCGCCCGCGTTTTGTTCGGCGTATTCGTTGAGGTACCATCGAGTCGCGAGTCCCGTTAAATAATCCTGTCTGGCCATCTCTAAAATTTTCGCCTGATTGGAAGTGTCTTCAAGCTCGGTCTTGAGTCGTTCACGTAATGCCCTGAAATAAAATCTCACTAAATGAGCTGTCAAAGGCATAGGCCATAAATCGTAAAGAATGGCTAAATCGCTTTCTGACAATTTTTGCGGCGTTGACGAACACAAAATATAACGTGCGTTCATCAAAATTTTTGCGGGCCTTGCGGTTAGGATGAAGACATTTATAATTTCGCTGTCTTGATCGTCAATTTCGGGGTTGTCGGTGAGTGAAAAAATTTCGCAGTCTTCCTTTTCCCAGTCCTCGAACGAATTTAATAAATCAGATAAATTTTTGCTTCGAGTATAAATTTTTATTCTGTTCATGATAAATAAATCTCTCCTTTTGCGTAATATTATAGTGTATTAATTGACCGCTATAACAACAAAGTCAAAGGCGAAAACCTTTTTTGAACCGGTGCCGGCCCGTTGGTCTCAGCAGAAAATCAAATGCTACCTGCGCGATAATAATATAATCGACATATAATTATTCAAGTCATTTAGTGCGTCTGACCCTGTAAAAATTTTCTCGCGTTCAGGAATCCCGGCAAAATCGACTCTTAATATATTCCATTTTCGAGAGTCTGCGAGCGATAATTTAATTTCCTGAGTCAAAGCACTTGGCTTGTAAATCGCACATGAGTCGCAGTGTTCGAGGACGTTAATAATTTTTTCTGTGTCAGCAGTGCCGGGAATAATCGTAAAAATTTGTTCGTCCATTGCCAGAAATTTTTTAGCGGTTGCACTTGCTAGAGAATGCGCCGAAATTCCAGGAATAAAATTTATCTCGCAGTCAGGGAATAATTTTTTTATCGCGTCAATAAAATAAGCTCCAGTCGAGTAAAGCACAGAGTCGCCTATTACCGGGAAAAAAATTTTTTGCGAAATATCAAGATTTAGGCTTTGAACCTGTGAAAAAATTATGTTGTCTCGTTCGTGAGAGTCTTTTATCATGGGAAAAAGTATATTTATAAATTTGCGTTCGGGTAATAATTGCGAGATGACATTTTCAGCCATACCGATTTTATTTGCATGTGAGCGCGGAGTAATTATTAAGTCAGAATTTTTTGCGGCCGTAAGAGCTTCAATAGTGATTAAGCCAGCTTTGCCGGGACCGACTCCAGCGATAAATAATTTCATGAGTTCACCTTCTGTTAAATATTTGCGTGAAAAAATTTTATCATGCGTGAAAGTTATTGCGAGTCTTACGGGCTATGACGTGAAAAAATTTATTGCGAAAAATTTATGTCATTACGAAAAAATTTTTATTTGCGAGTCATTGTAAGTGCAGAAAAAATTAACACTTCTTGTAGTTGTAAATGTAGTTGTAAAAATTGCAGCTCTCCCGATAAATTTTTCAAGAGAACTGCACACGCATATTATATAACATAATGGCGAAAAATTTTGCATAAACGCGACTCCAGACTCAAAACCGGGCGGGCGGGTGGGACTAACCAATTAAAACGCGACTCTGAATCTCCTGTGAAGGTTTTGATTATGTAGCGAAAAACTTTTTATGAACGCGACTCAAAATATTAACGGGTGTACAGAACAAAACTTTAACGCGACTCCAAATTACTTGTGTTAATTGCCATAAATGGTCATAAACTTTTTTATTTTCCCTTCCTTAAGCGTTGATATAATATTCCGCCTACAGTTTTCATGACCTTTTTTAATAATTCGCCGTTATCAAGCATTCTCATAAAAAAATTATCATTCTGTTCATATCTTTTCATCGCCATATCGGGAAAATCTTTCTCAAATAATAGCATAAATGTATTCAAGTCATTATCTTTTGCGTAAATCTGCCATTTATCTTGAAGGGCGTAATCATTCTCTATTTGCAGCAAAACTTTATCCATTTCCGTAAAATTAGTGCCGTACTGTTGATTTATTTCATCAATTAAGACTGTCAAAGGATCTTTCTTGCGTTCACCCCGCCCGGCATCACCCGTAACAGGTCTAAAGCCTTCATCAGTGCCATAAAGTTTTATAGAGCCCTCGTAATCCTTCTCAAGTCGATAATAATCAAGTAAAATTTTGTCATCGATATTTATTCTTGCAATACCTGTTTTCGGGAGCTGACTTGCTAAAAATTTTGCGTAAACACTGAATTTATGAATATTTTTATCGAACAGCCGGCATACTTGAGTGATGAAAGAATAAATCCTGTTGAAACGGTTAATAGTCGTCTTAAATATTTCCCTGCGTTCGTCCTCTAATGCATTATAACGGTCAAGAGCCGATTTAATCACAGCCGTTAATTTTCCCATAGCACCCGCAGTCTGTGAGGAATAAAAAATTTTCGCAAAGTTTTCAATTTCCGAATCCTGATATACTCTGAACGTATCAAGCGTATTCTTTATGTCATAAATTACATTCGGGTCGGTTTCCTCAAGTAATATTGCTTCCTCGTAATAGGGTTCAAAAGCTGCCTTTATTTCTTCAGCTGAGTTAACAAAATCGAGAATAAATGTATCCTGCTTGCCGTCTGCTGTCCTGTTCAATCGTGAAAGAGTCTGCACCGCCTTAACTCCCGACAATTTTTTATCAACGAACATTGTATGTAACAAAGGCTCATCAAAACCGGTCTGATATTTCTCAGCGACAACTAATATTGCGAAATCATCAGAATGAAACGCTTCCGGTAATGATTGTTCCTTTATTGTCTCGCCTGACTTGGTCTTGTTTAATTTTTCTTCGGTGTAAGTTATTCCGCCGTCTTCAATTTCTCCGGAAAAAGCTGCGAGAACGTATAAATTATCGTATTTATTCTCTTCTATCTGCCGTCTAAATTCCTGAACATACCTAAGCGCATGAAGTCTTGAGGGCGTAACAACCATTGCTTTAGCTTTACCGTTAATTTTGTGCATGGTAACACTTCGAAAATGTTCAAGCATAATTGTTGTCTTCTGCGCTATGTTATGAGGATGAAGGGACTCAAATTTTTTTATCGCTCTGATTCCTGCGGTCGTGTCGAGTTCGGGATTATCGGGGATATTCTTTGCGATCTTGTAATACATTTTGTAAGTCATATAATTTTGCAGGACATCAAATATAAATTTTTCCTCGATTGCCTGACGCATTGAATAAACGTGAAATGGGTGATATGTCCCGTTATCATCTTTACAGCCAAAAATATTAAGAGTTTTCGCCTTAGGAGTCGCCGTAAATGCAAAGAATGATAAATTTTTCTGTACTCCATGCGCTGCAAGTTCATTCAATAATAAGTCTTCATAATCGAGCCGGGCTGCTTCCTCGCTATTTTCGATTTCGGCATATTCACGCAAAATTTCTTCTGTGTCGGATAAAGCTATTTTCAATTTTTTTGCTGCGTCGCCGGTCTGTGATGAGTGAGCTTCGTCAATGATTACTGCAAAACGTTTCTGGCCGCTCTTGACCTCACTATAAATCACGGGAAATTTTTGCAGAGTCGTTATAATTATTCCTGCTCCGTCCTCTATTGCCTGTTTCAGCTGCTTTGCGTTCTTGTCAACTTTTACTACAACGCCGTTGACGTGATCGAATTGATAAACTGTGTCTTGAAGCTGATTATCAAGTATTTTGCGGTCAGTTACGATAATTACAGAGTGAAATATTTTCTCGTTATCAGCGTTATGAAGTCCTGACAATCGATGAGCAAGCCACGCTATAGAATTTGATTTCCCGCTCCCTGCGCTGTGCTGGATTAAATAATTATGGCCTGAGCCTTTTTCTTTCACGTCAGCAAGCAATTTTGTTACTACGTCTAATTGATGATAACGGGGGAAAATTAAATTTTTTCCGTCAAAGTGTAAATATTTCTGTAAAATTTCAAGTAATCTATCTTTGCGCAAAACATTTTTCCATAAATAATCAACTGCGTAACCGTCGGAATTTTTTGGATTTCCTTCGCCTCCGACATTGCCCGCACCGTTTGAACCCTGATTGAACGGAATAAAAATTGTTTTATCGCCATCAAGTTTTGTAGTCATATACACTTGGTAGAGGTCAACAGCAAAATTTACAAAAACGCGCTCACGGAATGCAAAAATAGCGTCCTTAGGGTCTCTATCAGATTCATATTGCTTGATTGCGTCTGAAAAATTTTGTCCGCTGAAGTTGCATTTAAGCTCGATTGATACAACAGGAATCCCATTTATAAATAACACAATGTCTATAGAGTTTTCATTTGCGGTCGAATAATGAAGCTGCCTTGTGCAATGAAAAATATTTGCGTTATATTGCTTGAGGGTCTCAGAATTTAGAGTCGTCTCAGGTTTCCAGAATACAACATTAAAATTTATGCCTCTGTCGGTGAACCCCTTGCGCATGACATGAAGAAGGCCGGATATTTTCACTTCACGGCAAAAACGCGAAATAATTTCCTTCTCACTGTCAGGACCGTAAATTTTTGTGTAGCGTTCCCATTTTTTAGGCTGACTGCGCGTTATGAAAGCTATAAAAGTTTTTGTGTCGAGAGCGAGTTCACGATCAAAATTTGAGGGACTGCCCTTTGTGTAGCCGCCTTCAGTGATTAAATATTGTTCGATGTCCTGTTCAAAAATTTTTTCGGTTGTGTTCATGATTTATAATTCCTGCTTTCCTGTTACGAGTTCATAAATTAGAGATTTCTTGTACTCTGTGAGCTTAGTTATAATTTGTTCGCGTTTATTGATGTTAGAGTCGATTTGCGAGCATTTGTCGTCGAGGTAGGAGGAAATTTTTATTTGTTCGTGCAGTGGGGGAAGAGGGAAGGAAAAATTATTTATTTTCTCTTGCGATAAAGAAGCCATTATACTTCCATTCTGTGAAAGTTGAAAAAATGTATCGAATATATTACTATGAATTACCCAGAATAAAAATTTATTTGAATATTGACTATTTATTGGACGCATTATTAACAAGTGGCTATTTAATGATACTTTATCGGGCTTAGAATCGATAAAAGCAACTTTTCCAACAGTGCCGTCTTTAGTTATTAGTAAATCACCAACTTTTACATGAATTTCAGGAGCTTCATTATAGCGTTCTTCTGAAATATGATAACATTTTTCCCAGTTAATAGAGCCATTCTCAAAATCTGTACCTGTTATAAGATACGGCCCATTATCTATAAATTCATTTGCCTTCAATCCTTGCCAACCTATTCGCCCCTTGAGATAATAATTATATTTAATTCTTCCATAGCCCCACTCCTCCGGAATTTTCCCTATCCATTCGACTCCGCTGTCCTT
>JAFSXS010000095.1 GCA_017443945.1 Synergistaceae bacterium | reverse complement strand
CCACTACTCGGCCTGTGCGTGGAATATCTTTATTGAAATTTGCGGGATAAAATTTTTTATTGATAGCAGCTACACTCGAAGACTTATAAAAACTTTTGCATGTACACGCCACGTGTTTATGCTACGACTAATGAAAGCAGCCATCGCCCCGCAGACGGCACCATCTGCAAAAAGGTTTTCGCCCGATTTATATATAACAAGAATGGGAGTGATTTAATTTGAGCGACAATATTTTAACAGTCAATAATCTTTGCTCGTCGTTTTTCACGTCAGCGGGAGAAGTCAAGGCCGTAAATAATATTTCTTTCACCGTCAAAAAAGGTGAAGTACTCGGCATTGCAGGCGAGTCAGGCAGCGGCAAAAGTACAATAATGCTTGCTGTAATGGGGCTCAACAAAATAAAATCCGGCTCTGTAATCTTCAATGACAAAAATATTAACGACTATGACATTAACGAAATTCGCGGAAAAAATATTTCTATGATATTCCAGGACCCTATGACGAGTCTAAATCCTGTCTTGACAATCGGTTATCAAATGCGGGAGACTCTCAAGCGTCATAAATGGCAGGGCAATATAAATTCCCGCATAACAGAAATGCTCGAACGCGTCGGAATTACACCCGCAGAAAAAAGAATCTCGCAATATCCTCACGAATTTAGCGGCGGCCAGCGTCAAAGAATCATGATAGCAATGTCTTTATTGTGCAAACCTGATTTATTAATCGCTGACGAACCTACTACAGCACTTGACGTAACTGTCCAAGCAGAAATTTTGAAGCTATTAAAAGATTTGCAGCACGAGTCAAAAATGTCCGTAATTCTTATAACTCATGATTTAGGCGTAATTGCAGGCGAAGCAGATAGAGTCTTAATCATGTACGGCGGTCATATTTTCGAACAGGGAACGAGGCGCGAAATTTTTTATCAGCCTTCACACCCTTACACGCAGGGAGTATTAAATTCTGTGCCGAATCCTGACAACATCAAGCAGAAATTAACTCCCATTGAAGGACAACCGCCCGATTTGCTGAACCCTCCGAAAGGCTGCCCCTACGTGAAAAGATGTAATCACGCTATGAGGGTATGTCTTGAAAAATTTCCGGTTAATAATATCTTGTCAGAGACTCATAATTATAATTGCTGGCTGGGGGTGAAAAAATGAGCGCATTGCTTGAAGTTCATGATCTCAAGAAATATTTTAACGGTAATATAAAATCTCTTGACGGTGTGTCGCTTACTATCAATAAGGGTGAGACTCTCGGACTTGTAGGCGAGTCGGGCTGCGGAAAAACTACTCTCGGACGCACAATTATAAAACTTTATGAGCCTGACTCAGGAAAAATTATTTATAACGGTCAAGACATAACGCGCTTAAATTCTCGTCAAATGCTCCCGTTCAGAAAGAAAATTCAAATGATATTTCAGGATCCCTATGCGTCGCTTAATCCCCGAATGACAGCAGGCGAAATTATTCGTGAAGCTATGATTATTCACAATATCCCGAAAAACGAGCATTCAGAACGTGTAAATAAATTATTGCAGCTCGTCGGACTCAATAGTGAACAGTCTGGGCGTTATCCTCATGAATTTAGCGGCGGCCAGCGTCAAAGAATCGGAATCGCCCGTGCATTAGCTGTCGAACCTGAATTTATTATTTGCGACGAACCAATATCCGCGCTTGATGTCTCTATTCAGGCACAAATTGTAAATATGCTTGAGGACCTGCAAAAAAGTTTAGGACTCACATATTTATTTATCGCTCATGATTTATCAATGGTCAGGCACATAAGCACAAGAGTTGCCGTTATGTACTTAGGAAAAATTGTAGAAATCGCTGACTCTGATGAATTATATTCACGGCCTCTGCACCCTTATACAATTTCGTTGTTATCGTCGATTCCTGTTCCTGATCCCGACAAATCAGACGCAAGAAAAATTTTATCTCTTGAAGGTGAAGTCCCAAGCGCGTTAAATATTCCGTCTGGGTGTAATTTTCATACGCGATGCAGCAAAGCAAAACCGGAATGCAGGACTCTTCACACAATTTTACAAGACAAAGGAGAAAATCATTTATGCGCATGTCCATTCGTATAATATTTATAATTTTAATTTTTGCCGGTGCAGCTAGTGCCGGGCCTCGTGAAATAATTTATAATTTGGGCGTTGATCCGAGAACTATAGACCCGTTTTTAAATCACGCTCTTGACGGCGGACAAGTTGACGCAAACATTTTTGAAGGTCTTGTGCGGAGGGGCTTTAATGACAAGATAGAACCTGCCTGCGCTGAAAGTTGGGACATTTCGCCGGACGGTCTTACATGGACATTTTATTTGCGGGATAATTTAAAGTGGTCGGACGGGAAAAAATTAACTGCTCAACACTTCAAAGATGGTTTTATGCATTTAATAGCTCCTGAGACGGCTGCACCAAATGCTAATTACGGATTCTTTATCAAGAACGCGGAAAAATTTTACAAAGGCGAGGCAAAAGCTGAAGAGGTCGGACTCTCTGTTCCTGACGGGAAAACTTTTATTATCACGCTCGAATACAAGAATCCCTTAATGTTAGATTATATGTCCTTCCAAACATTTGTACCGGCTCGAATGGACGTAATAAATAATAATCCGCGGGGATGGGCAGCTAGACCGGAAACTATTGTATCAAACGGTGCATTTATTCTCTCAAAATGGAAACACGGCAGCGGCGGAGAAATTGTTTTGCTCAAGAATAATAATTACTGGGACTCAGAGAACGTGAAAATTGATAGATTGCGCTTTGTCTTAATCGGGGACTCTAACACAGCACTTGCAGCCTTCAAAGCAGGAAAAATTGATTATATAAGCTCAATACCGGCTAGAATTTTACCTGCTCTCTTGAAAACTGGTGAAGCAAAATCACTGCCTGCACTGGGAACTTCTTTTATTGATTTTAACTGTGCTCATAAACCTTTTGATGATTCAAGAGTCAGGCGCGCATTTACCCTCGCAGTAGACAGAAGCATTATAACCGATAAACTTTTGGGAAGCGGCGAGAAACCAGCAACGGGGATTGTAAGTTATTTAGTGCCTGGAGTAAATATTTCGCAGGATTTCAGGACGGAGGGCGGCGCGTTTTTGCCGGTTAGTGCAGACGTTGAGCAGGCCAGAAAACTTTTAGCTGAAGCAGGTTATCCAAACGGTGAAAATTTCCCGGAAGTGTCATTAAAATATAGCGGAAAACCGGGAAGTAATATGCTCGCTGAAGTCTTGCAAAACATGTGGAAGCAGGTTTTAGGCGTAAATGTCGGTCTATTAAATGAAGAATGGAAAGTATTTCTTCAATCAATGCAGGAAGGAAATTTTGATATGGCCGCAAGCAGCTGGATTCTTGATTTTCCTGATGCGTCGAATATATTAGATACTTATAAATCTGACTCGCCTCAAAATGACATGAGCTGGAAAAATTCAGAATTTGACGAACTAATGCGAAAATCAGCCCTCGAAATGGATCATTCAAAGCGTATAAATTATATGCACGAGGCCGAGAAAATTTTAATGCGCGAAATGCCTTCATTACCGTTATATTTCTTGTCGTCGCCTGAAATGAAGAGTGAACGCGTCAAAAATATATATCAATCTCCACTAGGAATTATTTTATTCAGGACGGCCGAAATCGTGAATGAGTGAGTCTTTTCCGCCGCCGAGCAGGGTGGGTGGGTGGGGCGAGGCGGCGGAGTCAAACTTTATATTTACATCATGCTGCGATAAAGTGCTTTAATCTCTTTAACGTTTGTATCTCTGGGATTGCCGGGACAGCAAGCGTCTGCAAATGCACTGTCGCTCAAAAATTGTACGTCCTCATCTTTGAGAATACCCTTTAAATTCGGCGCGATTCCTACATCAGCAGAAAGTTTTTTCACAGCGTTAATAGTTGCTTGACATGCCTGCTCATCGTCCATTGAGTCAATACCGTCAACTCCCATTGCTTTGCCTATTGCGCGATAACGTTTTCCGGCGGCTGGTGCGTTGTATTCGAGTCCATAAGGCAAAATTATTGCACATGCGACTCCGTGCGGTGTGTCATAAAGTGCGCTTAATCCGTGAGCCATGCTGTGAACGATTCCGAGTCCTACGTTAGAGAATCCCATACCAGCAATATATTGACCGAGTGCCATTCCCTCGCGGCCTTCTGGAGTTCCTTCTACTGCTCCGCGTAAACTGTGAGAAATTAATTTAATCGCCTCAAGGTGGAACATATCACTAATTGCGCAATGACCTTTTGTGATATAACCTTCTATCGCGTGAGTCAGTGCGTCCATGCCTGTTGAAGCTGTTAAACCCTTAGGCATTGAAGACATCATATCGGGGTCAACTACTGCGATTTCGGGAATGTCATTTGTATCGACACAAACAAATTTGCGCTTTTTCTCAACGTCGGTGATGACATAATTAATTGTAACTTCTGCGGCTGTTCCTGCTGTTGTCGGCACTGCAATAGTAAATACTGCGTGAGTCTTTGTCGGTGCAACGCCTTCAAGTGAGCGGACATCAGCAAATTCAGGGTTGTTAATTATAATTCCGATCGCCTTTGCTGTATCCATTGACGAGCCGCCGCCGATAGCAACTATTGAGTCAGCGTTTGCCTTCTTGAATGCTGCTACACCGTTTTGAACGTTTTCAATTGTCGGATTTGGCTTAATGTCGCTGTAAATTTCGTAAGCGATTCCGGCCTTGTCAAGTAAATCCGTAACTTTTTGAGCGACTCCGAACTTGATTAAACTTGCGTCAGTGCAGACAAAAACTTTTTTTCTTGCCGCGCGCTTTGAGTTCAGGTGCAATATTTTCGATCGCGCCTTTACCGTGATAAGAAATATTATTCAGTACGATACGATCTGCCATAAAAAATTTCTCTCCTTTGTTATATTATGAATGCTGTAACGATAGATAGCCTTCACGGGGCTTTACGTTAAATTTTACTGCTAAAGACTTCAAATTTTCATCAGTGATATTATTGACTCTCGGTAAATGTGCAGTCTTCAAGAAAATTTCTGCGGCCTTCTCTGCTGTCTCGATTAACCCGAAAGCGTCATCTAAATTTTTGCCCGCTGCATATAGTCCGTGCATCGCCCATAAAACGAGTCTTGAAGATTTAAATTTTTCTGCTGTAGCTTGGCCGATCTCGTTGGTTCCGCATAACATCCAAGGCAAAATATTAATTCCGTCGGGAAAAATTATTATTGATTCAGTCGCCATTTGCCAAAGGGTCCGAGTAAATTTTTTCTCGTCGAATTCATGAACATAAGTCATCGCAAGTAAATTAGTCGCGTGGCAGTGAAGAATGACTCTATTTTGCGAATCTATAGCGAGTCTTGAAGAATGACTCATCATGTGCGCAGGAAATTCGCTCGTTAAATTGCCTCCGTCAGTTAATCCCCATAAGAGTCGCGCTTTTCTTCCGTTGTCTAAGATTTTCACGAGTCCCAAATTTAAAGCCGGGTCATACTGCACATTTTTGAAATATTTGCCTGTACCGGTAACGATAAAATATTTATTGTCGAGTAAAGGAGTCTCGAATCCCGTATTAAATTCGCGGATAAAATTATTTGTGTCGCAGTAATCTTTTATTTCTGACTCGTCTAATAACAGCGATAAATTGCCGGAATTTCTTTCGTCCCAGCCGTGATTATACATGTTCGTGAGTGTGCGTGTAAGCTCGATTAAAAACGGTGCCGATAAAATATCTTTCACTTGTTATCACCTGCTGCCCTCTCTAAAATTTTTATGATTAATCTGCTCGCTGACTCCATTACTTGAACGGAAACAAATTCAAATATGCTGTGCCAGTTGTGAGCTCCCGTAAAAATGTTCGGCGTAAGAAGTCCCCGCCACGATAAAGCAGCTCCGTCAGTGCCTCCCCTGATAGGCAAAATAACGGGTGTAATCTGCAAATCTTTCATTGCGTTAATGGCCAAGTCTACGGGATACATATTTTCGCGAAATTTTTCTAACATATTGTAATACTGATCTGTGATTGAGAGTTCAAATTTTGCAGCATTATATTTTTCTTGAAGGGTGTTAATGCATTGAGTCATGAAATTTTTGCGCGCCTCAAATTTTTTCATGTCATGATCTCGGATTATAAATATTATTTCGCCTTCTTCCGGTGTGCAGTTGAAGCTCAAGCAGTGATAAAAGCCTTCTCTGCCTTCTGTTGTGGCCGGAGACTCATTTGACGGTAACATGTTTAATAATTCATTGCCGAGCATTACAGCACTAACCATGATATTTTTTGCTGCTCCCGGATGAACTGACCGCCCGTGAATCTTTATTACAGCCTGTGCAGCGTTAAAATTTTCGTAACTTATTTCGCCGAGTTCTCCGCCGTCGACAGTGTAAGCAAAGTCAGCCGCAAATTTTTTGATGTCAAGATGACTCGCAAGTTCGCCGATTTCTTCATCAGGAGTGAAAGCGATTTTCATATCACCGTGTTTAAATTCCGGATTAGCGAGCAGCCAGTCAAGTGCACCGATTATTTCAGCGATTCCGGCTTTGTCGTCCGCGCCTAATAAAGTTTTGCCGTCAGTAACGATTAAATCATGATTTACATATTTTCTCATGTCGGGGAAAATTTCCGGCGATAAAATTATATTTTCATTTAATGCTATGTTGCTGCCGTCGTAATTATTTATGATTCTTGCTTGAACATTTGCACCGCTTGCACTGGGTGAAGTGTCCATGTGTGAAATAAAGCCTATTGCAGGAATTTTTTTATCAGTGTTGGCAGGAAGAGTCCCCGTTACATAAGCGTGTTCAGTGATTGTTACGTCTTTAAGTCCGCGTTCCTGTAATTCATTGAACAACTCGCGCGCTAAAGTAAATTGCTTTTCTGTGCTGGGAATGACTCCGGCGTTTTCCTGCGATTGAGTGTCATATTTTATATATTTTAAGAAATGCTCTAATGTCGTGTACAAATTTATAATGCCTCCTGAAAAAATTATACTATTTTACGGCGATAATGGGCGCGTAAATTGTCCCCTTATTGAACCATGCAGAAATTGTGATTAAATGATTTTCCGGGACTGCAAAAATTTCTTGTCCGGTCTCGTCGTAAAATTCTGCGATTAAGTCATCTTCTGAAGGCTCGCTATTTTGAGGCATTGCCAACCAAATTAATTTTTCGCCGATATTAATATTTTCATCAAGTTCGACTTCAAGTTCATAGAGTCCGCTTTCTGTTACATGAATCTCAGGTAATACAGCAGCAATTATATAATCGTTCGAGAGATTTATATTTGTTGTTGAAATATTGCGTTCAGGGCCGATTATTAATTTTTCTGGTGAGACAATAATTTTTTCAGGCTCATTAAGTGAATCGCTTGCACTTGTTGAATCGTTCGAGTCTTGAGTCTGAGTCTCGTTATAAGCCTTCTTCGAGTCAGGATTATTATTTATCACGAGATTAAAAATTTTGCTGGTCTCTCGTTGTGAGTAAGAATCCGGAATCTTTGCATTGTAGGCCGTAATTGTGATTGCATAATTGCCGGGTTTAGCTGTTGGTTTGCCTGAAATTTTGCCGGAACTCGAAATTTTTAACCCGGTTGGGAGTCCTTCTGCGCGCCACTGAATTTTTTTATCGCCCGTTGCTGTGAGTGAGAATTTATAAGAATTGTTATACGTTGCGTCGGGTAAATTTTCAGTTGTAATTGCAGGAGGATTATACACGGTCAAAGTATATTTTTTGCGCTTAATTTTGCCGGTCATATTTGTTAGCTCAACAGAAATTTTGAATTTTCCTGACTCTGCCGGTGTTCCTGAAATTTTGCCGGTGCTTGAGTCTCCTGTCATGCCTTCAGGGAGTCCTGTAAATGACCATGTTAAAGGCTTTGTCCCTGTTCCTGTGCAAGTAAGCGAATAGCTTTGACCTTTTACGGCTGCTGATCTTCCGTCATGAGTAATTGAAGTTATCGCGGGCTTGTCTGCGTCAATTTTTAGAGTCATTGATTTATTTGCGATTCCTGCATCGTTTGAGGCTGTAACATTTATTTTGCCCTTGAAAAATTGAGTCGGTTTTCCCGAAATTTTCCCTGTCTCAGAGTTAAGAGTCAAGCCTTCCGGTAAATAATCAACGCTCCATTTGACTGGATTCGAACCTTTAGAAATTGTCAGAACTGTTGAATATTCTTCATAGACTCGGCCTGTTGATATTTTTGCGGAAATTTTCGGCGCGACAGGTTTTATTACGAGCGAAAAACTTTTTTGAGTCGAGTCATTAGCATTAGAAGCCGTTATTATCACGTTAAATTTGCCGTACTCTGAAGGTTTGCCCGAAATTTTGCCCGTTGTTGAATTAATATTCAAGCCTTCAGGGAGTCCCGACGCTGTGAAGTTATTTGCGCCCTTAGCTTTGACGGTTGAGCTGTAATTTTTCCCATGAGTGCCGGCCTTGAGAGTCTCTGTTGTGATTTCGAGTGAAGTTCCCGACGCTGTAACTATTATTGTAAATTCTTTAGAGTCTGATTCATTACCGTTTGAGGCTGTAACAGTAAATTTATAATTTCCTGCCTTTGACGGTTTGCCGCTTATGAGTCCTGACTTGCTGAGATTCAAGCCTTCAGGAAGTGAACCCGATTTTATCTGCCATGTTATATTGCCTGTGCCTGACGCTTTTAGCTGGAACGAGTAAGATTTATTAATTTGCGCATTGGTTATATTATTAGTAACAATTTTTACAGGGCTGGAAGAATCGCGGATAATTTTTACTCCTGGATCGCAATATATAGCAGAATCTGTTAAATTTGGGCAGTTGACCGCGTAAATTTGCGTTAATTTATTGCCGGTACATTCAAGAAATACAAGTTTCGAGCAATTATTGACTCTTAATTCCGTAAGACTGCTATTTGTGCAAATAAGATTTCTCAATGCAGTGTTGCTTACGTTTAAATACGTCAATTTATCAACATTTCCTATATCTAAGTCAGCTAATTTCGTGAGGGTGCTTAAATCGAGCCGTGTTAATGGATTGTTGAAAAATTCTACTTTTACAAGTTCGGTGCAGGACGCTAAATTTATTTCTGTGATTTGATTATGATTGCAGCTAATTTGTGTCAATGCTTTATTTTTGCTTAAATCCAGCTTTGTCAGCTTATTATTGTCAGCATATAAAGTTTTAAGCCCGCTAAAATATTCAATTCCGGTTAAGTCTTCAATATCATAGTATGAAAGATACAATTCTGTAATTTTTGTTACGTCAACATCGGCCTTGCGAATAATATGGCCTGAATTGTGCCTATACAAAAGTATACTATATCTGAAACTTTTATCGGGAAAATGAATATAATCAATCGGCAAATCTCCGTCAGCGCAAATAATTTCTACTTTGTCATTATCGCATAGAAGATATTCTAAAAATGAGCATTTGCTGACATCAAGACGGGTTAATTTGTTCCCCCCGCAATAAATACCTTCAAGTGAGCTGCAATTATCTAGCCGCAATTCTTCAATCTGGCAGTCGTGGCAATGAAGCTGCGTTAATTTCGTGAGGTTGCTCAAGTCTAAGCGCGTTAAAGAATTATCGGAGCAATAAAGCTCGGTTAAATTTTTGCACGAACTTAAATCTAACTGTGTTAATTTGTTCCCACTGCATGACAAATCTTCAAGCTCAGGGCAGTTATTGAGATTCAGACTCGCCAATTGGTTATGGGAGCAGTCTAAATTTTTCAACGCCGAATTATTCGCCAAGTTTAATGAAGCAATGTTATTATCATGGCAATGAAGCCACTTTAAATAACGGCACGTGCTGACGTTGAGACTCGTTAAAAGATTCATGTCGCAATTCAGGTCGACAAGTTCAGGGCAGTTATCAAGATTTAATTTTGTAATTTGATTGCCAGCACAGTTAATATAAGTTAATGCATTACAGTCGGTTATATTTAGTTCAGTGATTGAATTTACTGCGCAGTCAAGCCACTTTAATTTAGGATTCTTGCTCAAGTCTAATTTTGTGAGCTTGTTCTCATGACATGTTAAAGCTTGCAGCTCTGTTAAATATTCAATGCCTGTCAAATCTGCTATATCTCTGCTTGATACATTAATGTTTGTTAGATTATACATGTTAGTATTTAACAAGCAGTTTCCCGCGACATCGTCAAGTATACAATCTCTGAAATTAGCATCGGGAAAATGAACATAATCAATCGGAATATAACCATCAGCGCAAATAATTTGTGTCTTGTCAGAGTCGCAACGAATATACTCTATTTTCGGGCATTTACTGACATCAAGATACGTCAAATTATTGTTCTCGGCATAAATATAAGTGAGTTCGCTGCAATTTTCGACTAATAATTTTTTAAGCTGACTACAGCCTTGACAGTTGAGATATTCAATATTTGTACTTCCGCTCACATCAATACGAGTTAAATTTTTATAGCTTAGATCTATATAAGTGAGATTAGGACAATTACATGCGGTAAACTCTTTTAAATTTGGAAAATCATAAAGGTAATAAGTGCCGATCCCAGATATTGCAGTTCCGCTGATGTCAAGTTTTTCTACTGACGGATAAGACGTAAGTAGAAATTCTGCAAGAGAGCTGCACCCGCTGAGATTCAGTGTAGTAAGATTGCTAAATTCTCCTATTAACTCTGTAAGGGCAGTACAATTTATTACATTGAGAGTCTTCAAGTTAGGCGAACCGTAATAAAGAGTCTTTAACTTGGGATAATCCCTCACGCTTAAAGATTCAAAATTGTTGTTCGAACAGTCAAGATATTCGAGATTCACACAGCCCGACATATTAAGCCATTGAAGCTCGTTAAAGCTGCAGTAAAAAGTTTTCAGGTTTGTGCATCCGCTCACGTCAAGAACGCCGGTTATTTGGTTGAAATTGCAACCTATAGTCTCAAGTTTTGTGCAGCCGTTTACGTTCAAATTTGTTAAATTATTTCCTGAGCAGTTAAGCTCAATGAGATTTTTACAGCCCGTTACGTTAAGAGTCGTGAGATTATTTCCTGAACAATTTAATTTTTCCAGCGCGGTGAAGTAATTTATCCCGACGAGACTCGAAATACTTTTGCCCGATAAATTAAATTCTTTAATCTGCGCTATCATTTCAGGCGTAAACACGAGCTCATCACTATCATATTTGCTGCTGAATAAATGAAAACTGTTAAACTTGTTCAGCAACTCCGTCCAGAAATTGGAATCCGTTTTTGATCTCTCAAATGTTACATTGCCGTTAGAGTCGCGTCTGGGTGCGTTATTGTCAGGTTGCGGAGCTTCTTCTACAATAAATTCGTAATATAATAATCTGTCGTGAACCCAGTCGAGAGAATTTCCCGTAAATGTAAATACATATTTTCCCGCTCTTGAAGGTGTGAAATCAAATACTAGATAACCAATTGCACTGTCCTTCACACATTCCCATCTTACATTTGAAATAGTGCATCCGTCCGGCAAAGTTCCGGAAGTAAGAGTCCAAGTTACCATCTCAGACCTTACTGACCAGCAGTCAAACACAGTTTCGCCGTAATAATGAGTATTTACTTTTGCAGGCATGGGAATAACCTGCAGACATTGACCTAAATCAAAACCGTTAACAGGCGGTCCCGGAAATCTGTAGAAGCTGACACCTCCATTTGCGCCCGCATTAGCATAACAACGCGCAAGAGTCTCCCATGAGAAAAAATTTCTCCCGATATAGCCTTGTATGTATTGATTATCTGCATTTTTTCGATATAGTTCTTTCTGCTGAAATCCTGACTGAAGGAAATAAACGCCGTCATCAGTTACTTCTGCGATTATTGCTGTGTGCTGGGTTGAAGAATATCCTCCGCCGGTATTCCAATACATTTGGACAACGTCTCCGATTTTAGCGTTAAAAAATTTCTTCTTGAGAGTCTCACGTAAATCTGCATTATTTGTCAGTCCCGACGAAGACCAGCACGAATCATAAGCAGTCAAGCCGCTGAAATAAGGTTTATTATTAACTACAGATCCGCCTGGCAATGTCCTGCCTTCATCTCTTAATACTGCCTGGACAAAGTGAAAACAGTCACTCGATTTATCATGAGCAGAATAATTTTGACGATAATAATTAATATCATCATAATACGGCGCAGGAACAATAATTGTATCCGCATACGATAAATTTTCCGCGAAAAATATAAATGCGCACACTAATAGCACCAAAAATTTTTTCGTGTTCACGCAAAATACCCCCTTTTATAAATTTATGCACATGAAGTTAATAAATTATATAATAAGCTCATCGAGGAATAAAAATTTTCATGCTATAATAATCTAAATCTTTCAGGCATTAATCACAAAGAATAAATTTTTACTAATACTTTTACCAATACTAAAATATTTAATCGTTCGCGTAATAATAAAGACTCACAGAGAAAAATTTTTTTGCAGAGTGAAAATATTAAAATTTTTTACTGCTATGCACAATAAAAGCCTCATACACGAAATAAATCATGCACGAGGCTTCTTTCTTTCACGTAATAATAAATTTATTTGCGGGTAAATAATTTAATCACTATTGGCCACAATGCAACTGTATAGAAAAATTCAATAAAACCTATCGCAAAGTGTCCCCAGTGTGAACCGAGCGCACCATATAACGGCACTGTAATAAAACTATATACGCTGCAAATGCTCATCCTGATAAAATAAAGCGGTATAAATCCAATAAACGCAACTAACAGACCAACGAAATTAAAGCCTGTCGAGTCAAATTTTACAAACGTTTTCTCAATGAACCGCCCGACAACAAAGCCCGCAAGCATTCCATTAGCTAAAAATGTGTCATTCATCATTTTTGCAGGATCAACTAATAATTTGCCGTCAACGTAATCCATCGGATAAGACTTGTGAGTAATATAATACACAGAAGCAAAGCTCAATATAAGACCGATCAGCAGGAAAATATTTTCTCTCTCAGGGTGTGCACTGCAATAAGCAATAATTTTTGCAGCTACCCAGACCGAACAAAGGCCGCAGACTGTCCCGACTACTACATCTTGAGGCGTATGAACTCCCAGATAAATGCGCGATAAAGCCGTTGCAAGAATTACAAGCACTAAGAAACATGAAAATATTGCGGCACTCTTACGGCATAATACAGCGAGTCCCCCGTAAATAGGCGATGACTGCATTGTGTGGCCGCTCGGAAATGAATAACCGCCCGCAGTCTTCATTGTTATTTCACCGCCCGCAGGAATGATTCGCGAATCCCTTATCCACGGACGATATGCACAGACCGTTAATTTTATAAGACCGTTAATAAACCAGCTCGTGCAGTATGACACATAGAGAAATAATCCGTTCTTCTTGTTAATGCACCAGTAAACTAAAACAGGGATCATTACAACCCATGAGACCGCAAAAAATGAAAACACTGTGATGAAATCAATTAATGCATCACTATTGATTACGTTTCTCAAGTCTTGCAGCCATAATAAACAAGTAATATCCATAAATAAAGCTCCTTAACTATAAATATATTGCGAGAAAATATTTTATCACAAAGAAAACAGCCAGAGAGTTAAACTTTTCTCCCTGACTGCGAAATTATTATTTCATGTTCGGTTATTGCTTTAACAGTAAGTCTAACAATATCGAGGCCGCAACATTGAAGTTGGCATTATTAGGAGAGGTGAAATTAAGAGCTCCTGCTATTGCTGCCCGGTTTAATTGTCCTGCGCTTATTGTCAAGATAAATTCATTATTGCCCTCTGTACCGAGCCACATATAATCACCGAGTTTTTCAACAGTTACAATTTTATTCTCAAATATAACTGAGCTCTTGTCCGTACCATGATATGCAGGTATCTCAACATCTGCAGAGGCAGAAAAAGCAAATGTTTGTGTCGTTAGATCAGCACTCGTAAATCGTACTTCAAAATTAGTCAGCCTTACTTGATGAGCATTGGGGCTTGCATTAGTAATCTGCAAAATATTCCCGTCCGGTAAAACAGCTACACCGCCGGCCTGTGTAACATCCCATGAAGTATTGTTAAATGCTGTCAAGTCAATTGTCGTGCTGCTCTCAGTTATTTTATTGAGATAGAAGACCGTATAAAGCTTTGTTATTGCCGTACTACTTCCGCTGTCAGCAAATAAAATCATTCGCGCAGTTGATTCACTCTCTAGGATAAATACTCCTTTGAGATCAGAGTCTCCGCTCTCAAAACTGAATCTGTAATAATTGCCGAAAATATTATCAACATTTATAGATTCCTTTGTAAGAGTTACGGGCAGCATATACCCATTATCAACCCATTCACGTGAAGCAAGATCAAAGCTCGATAATCCCATAGTGCCAAAGCCGGAAACTGTAGCATCTGTGCTGTCTCCGTTAAATGCTAATGACGCAAAAGTCTTATAATTTATTCCGGGATAAATCATTTGTGATGACGAGCTGCCGATGATTGCAAAACCGCCGGATTTAGCGTCTAAAGGTGTAGTCTGCCACGTGCTTGTCTTCATGATAGAGTCAAAATCGAGTTTCTCATTAGGCCGGATTTTACTGGCTGCAGCATCAATGCTCACTGTTAAGCCGAGATCAAAATCAAAGCTGCCGTTAATATTTATTTTATCGGGATCGCTGGTATTTCTCGTGACTGTAAATGAACCGTGCGGAGACGTTACAATATATTCGTCTTCTGCAGCACCTGCGTCAACAGAAACACTTTCATTATCGAATACTACAGGGATCAGGAATAAATCACTGCTTAATACCGTGAACGCCGAGAATTTAGCCGTGCCTGCTTCAATGTCAACTGACGAGAAATATGCGCCGAAAGTCGATAATGTTACTTCGTCAGCCCAACCGGGACTCGTAATAAATACTTTTGCGTCAGAACTCGTGCTAGTCCATGCACCGCTGAAGAAACCGTTTTCCATATTGCCGACAAGTTTTATAAACGCTGCACAACTGACATAATAATTCGTATTTGGAAGCTCGAAATTAACTGCGATTATCGCTAAATCCCCGCTGATAAATGTCATTGTGAAGTCTCCGTATGATGCCATACCGTACCAAGTGTTATAGCCTAATTCCATTACTTCATCTATAGCAAGGTCAATACTCATTGTCTTGAGTTCGGTCGATTCGCTCGTGTAATAGTTGACCATAACTTTAAGATCTAACGAGGTGCTATCAGCGTCATAATTAGCAAATATAATTTCGATTTTGTCAATATCGATCGGAGCAGTCTCTTCACCCGTTGAAGTGTCAAGAATTTTTACTGTTGCTGAAGCGGTGCTTGTTGTATCCCAAATTGTGCCGTCCTGGCTTGCTACAGTGTATATGCTATCCTCCGGCTTTTTCTCTAGTGCGTGAACTGTGCGAATCTCCGTGTATGATGAGTCCTCGCCGTAATTAATATAGCTGCTGATTAAATATGCCCGCTTCTCGTTATCGTCAATCATGAGAACAGCTTTTGAATCCGTGAAATCAGAATTATAATCTTCCGAGTCGTAATCGTCGTATACAATCTTATAGATATTCCCGAAAAGACGTGTGATTTCTACGTATTCATCGTTAAATATGAGCATTACGGGATCTTCAGTCTCGTTTGTATCTGCCCATTCATTATCATTGCTAAGGAAGGCAAATAACGACGTGTTAGTTACTTCTGATGTTTCACTCGCAAAATCTGTGTAATCGAATCTAAGATTTGTGAATACTGCATCAATAGGAGTCATTCCATCCATAAGCAGGGCTTCTGCAGTATCTCCGCTCACGAAAACAAATCCGCCGCCGGTAAATGTTCCCTCAGTTACTGGAGTCTGCCATGTTCCGTCAATAAGTGCGTTCATTTTCTCGTTTGTCGGTGTAGTGTCCGTAACTTTTGAGAGCGTTACATCAAGATATGACCAATAATTACCATCGCCGACTAAATCAACAAATCCCGATAATCTAATTTTAGGCGTTGAAGTTGAGTTATCGAGTTCCAGTGTATAAGCAAAATCAAGAGGTGTATTAGATATGTACCATGTGTTATTATTTAATACTGATTCTGCAACGTCTACGCTTACAGGATCAAGAATGAAAGGAAGAACAACGCGCTCACCGGAAATAACCGCAACAGCCTCGAAATATGCTGTGCCGCCTATTGTTCCTACGTCAACTGATGAGAATTTCGCCGCAAACTCCCTGAAAATTAATTCAACCGGTGTGTTGTATATGTCAGCTGATACAAAATTTTTTGCGCTCGTGTCCATTCTCCAGCCGCCCGCAAGAACTGTGTTAAGATCAACAGAAGTACTTCCGGGAGTTGATGAACTGCCGCCGCAGCCTCCGCTAATAACTGCAATAAATAATAATGCAGCAACAGAACAGAAAGCTAATAACTTACGATTAAATGACTTCATGAAAATTTAAGCCTCTTTCTTAGTATTTGATAAAATCTTGTAAATCATGATTCGGGATTATAGCACAAAAAAAGCCGGAGAGATAAAACTTTCTCCCCGACTTTAAATTATTGCTTTAACTCCAAATCAAGCAAGATAGAAGCTATAATATTGTAATCAGCATTATTCGGTGATGTGAAGTTAAGATTTCCCGCCAAAGCTGCACGGTTTTGATATGCTGCGCTCATTGTTACGAGAAATTCACTATTGCCTGAGATTCCGTACCATGTATAGGCACCGAGTTTTTCAATGCTGACAGTTTTCTCCGGAATTGCGACCTGATGATTTGTTATGTTTCCAGATGTATTTATATCAGCAGAAGCAGTAACTGTAAAGCCAACCGTTTTTGCTGTCTCGTCAGCGTCAGTAAATTTCACTGTAAAATCTTTCAGTCTTACTTGATAAATATCGGGGCTTGCATTAGTAATCTGCAAAATATTCCCGTCCGGTAAAAGAGTTAAACCGCCGGCCTGCGTAACGTCCCATGAAGTATTGTCAAAGCCTGTTAAATCAATTTCTGTGCTTTCCGTTACTTTATGGAGATAGAACACTGAATAAAGATTTGTGATTACATCTGCATTGGCTCCGTTTGTAGCAAACATAATCATGTACGCTGTTGATTCACTCTCAAGAATAAATACGCCCTTAATATCAGCATCGCCGCTGATAAATTCGAATCTGTAGAAATTGCCGAAGACCTGCGAGACATCAACACTTTCTTTAATTATCGTTACAGGCAGCGTTAAACCGTTATCAACAAAATTTCCTGTCCCGAAATCTAAACTTGTCAAGCCCATAGTGCCGAAGCCCGATATTGTACCGCTCGTTTTATCTCCGTCAAAAACTATATTTGCAAAAGTTTTATTATTTACTCCGGGATACATCATCTTATATGAAGAAATGCCGATTATTGCAAATCCGCCCGAACGATTATCAAACGGTATGCTCTGCCACGTGCTTTGGTTCATGATTGAGTCAAAATCTAATTCCTGCGATGTTTGGCCGGGTATGACTCTGGAGGCTGCAGCGTCAATTGAAACTGTTATACCAACGTCTGATTGCGTGAAAGCTCCGTTAATATCTAATTTGTTAGGATCTCCGGGATATGCTGTAACTGTCAATGAAACGCGGGGAGACGTTAAAGTAAATTCGCCCGATTCAGCACCTTCATCAACACTCACTGCAATATTATCAAATACAACGGGAATAAGGAATAAATCACTGCTTAAGACTACGACAGCCGATAACGAAGCAGAACCTGAATCAAAGTCGACTGAAGTAATATTTACGCCGAAATTCAAAAGCGTTGTATTATATGTCGCAGTGCCCTGAGTTATAGAAATATCTGCATCAGAACTCCAGCATGTCCAAGCACCTGCGAAGAAAATATTTTCAATATCGCCTAATTGAGACATAAGCGCAATAATTGATATTTCTTTGCCGTTACGTATTAAATTCGCTGTAATGAGAGCATAATTATTATTTAATACAGTGATTATAAAGCTGGAGTCTCCGCCGTCGTCAGCGTACCAAGAATTATAGCCGATACGTTCGATATTCTTTACGGTAATATCCAAGCTGAGTAATTTTGCTTCTGACGCAGTACCTGCAGGTTCAAGCTCGTAATATTCGCCTAATATAACAGTTCCGAAAGTTTTATTTGCAACATCAGCAGACTCAGACGGGAATAAAAGCGAAAGTTCATTAAATCTTATTTCTGCCGGACGTGTTGAAGTTGAGTCTCTGATTTCCCCGACCGCTAAATTTAATGAGTGCCAAACTGTTCCGATCTGCTGCGTTAAATCAAATGAACTCTGACTCATATCGGGCTTTTTCTCAAGTGCTAATACTGTGCGGGTCTCTGTAAAAGTAGTATCGCTTGTAGGAATTATTATCCAGTTTATAAAATATGCATGAGTACCATCAGAATCGACCAAGAAATATGATTTATTGTCTGAACTAATCTCGATCTTATACATGTTGTCATAAAGTGCTGTAATTTTTGCTCCTGAGTAATCAACATTCATAACCGGATTTACAGGGCCTGTAAAATCGCCGCTTGTTGTCAGAGTCCCTACTGCTATTTGAGTCGTAATAACCGTAGAATTTGCTGCTGTATTAGTGTTCTCAAACGTTACATTTGCAAACGCTGTATCAATCTCGCGCATTCCTTCAATTAACGGCATATCTGAAGGACGTTCGGGAGGTTCGGGCAAATCGTCTTCAAATTCGGGTTCCGGCATGTCATCGCTAACGAAAACAAATCCGCCGTTGACCATTCCGTTTAATGGTATGGGAGTCTGCCATGTGCCGTTGATTATCGCGTTCATCTGCTCATTTGTCTTGCTTGAAGCGGTGCTGAACTTCTTAAAATCTATCGCGACAAAAGCTCTGTGATCGCCGAAAAGATTTACATTAGCTAAGAGGGTTAATACAGGGTCTGACTCAGTGCCGCTAATCTCGAACATGTAATTATTTCCATAAGCTTCCATACTGAATACATTATCAGCTAAATTTTTTGTGGCTGCTTTTACCTCGTCGAAGGCTATCGGAATTAAAACGCGGTCGCTCGAAAAAATTGCAACAGTGTCAAAATATAATTCTCCGGAACTGCTTTCAATGTCAACGCTCTGGAAACGAAGAACAAAATCTTTTATCGCCAAATTAACTTCGCTGCCGTTAATGTCGGCTGACACATAATTATTTGCGCTGGTATCAATACGCCATACGCCTGAAAGAGTGCTGTCAACATCAATAATAGGATCAGGAGAACTTGATGGAGTGCTAGGACTGCCGCCGCAGCCTCCGCTCATAACTGCAATAAATAATAATGCAGCTACAGAACAGAAAGCTAATAACTTACGATTAAATGACTTCATGAAAAAATTTAAACCTCTTTCTTGATATTGATAAAATCTTGTAAATCATGATTCGGAATTATAGCACAAAAAAATTACATTTCCGCTATACATTCAATCTCGCATAACGCACCTTTTGGAATATCACGAACTGCAACACATGAGCGCGCAGGTTTGGACGTGAAAAATTTTGCGTAGACCTCGTTAAATGCTGCGAAATCTTTTATATCCGCAAGAAAACACGTTGTCTTGATGACCTTGTCAAAACTTGAGCCGGCAGCCTTGAGTAACTCGCCGACATTTTTACAGCTCTGCTCGGCCTGTGCTGTGATTCCTTCGGGGATCTCACCTGTTGCAGGATTGACCGGAATTTGTCCCGACGTGAAAATTAATCCGTTCGCGATAAATCCTTGTGAATACGGCCCGATTGCTGCGGGTGCTTTGTCAGTGCTAAAAACTTTCATATTATAATAGCCTCCTTTAATAGCTTGGGTACAAACCGTCCCAGACAATTTTACGATAATTTAATTTATCCGTGTCGCCTTCTGTTGAGATACAGAAAATTTTTGAGTCATGAGTAATATTAAACTCTTCGCGCAGATAATCAAGACTTTCATTTTGCATTAACTCGCATACAAACCCGAATGAACTTGCACCGCTCTCACCGGAAATAATTTTTGAGTCATTCTCTAATGGGTTGCCTAAGATTCTCATACCTTTTGCAGCTATGTAGTCAGGCATTGAGATAAAATTTTCTGCTGTCGACCTCAACAAATCCCACGCAATAGAACATACTTCACCGCAGGCAAGTCCAGCCATTATCGTGTTCATTGAGCCTGAAACTTTGTGTAATTTTCCGTCATTGGCTCGTGCTGTGCGATAAATGCAATCGGCTTTGTTTGACTCAATTATTGTAATTACGGGCTTGTTAGTGCGATAAAAATTTGCGTAGAAACCTGCAAGAGCTGCAGCCATTGAACCGACTCCGGCCTGCAAAAATATGTGTGTTGGCGTAATATTATTTAATTGCTCGACCGACTCTAATGCCATCGTCAAATATCCCTGCATGACCCAGCCCGGAATTTTTTCGTAATCGGGGAGAGTCGTATCTTGAACGAGGACGTAATTATTTTTTCTTGCGGTCTCGGCGGCGAATCTAACTGTGTCATCATAATTTAAATTTGTAATTTCTGCCGTTGCTCCTAGTGCGCGAATATTATTTAATCTCTCCTGCACTGTACCATGAGGCATGTAAATAACTGCTTTGTGTCCGAGCTGTTGTGCTGCCCATGCTACTCCGCGTCCGTGATTGCCGTCTGTTGCTGTAATAAAAGTTATCTCACCGGTTTTAGATTTTATTTCGGGGCTTATTATGCGTGAAAATGTAAGTTCGCTTATATCAACATTAATTTTTTCTGCGATATAACGTCCGAGCGCGTAACTTCCTCCGAGTGCCTTAAAAGCGTTCAGGCCAAATCTAAAACTTTCATCTTTGACGTATAAACCTGAGAGATTAAAATTTTTTGCGAGCGAATCAAGTTTTATTAACGGCGTGGGCTTGTAGGTCGGGAATGTTGCGTGATAATTACGGGTAATTTTTGCGTTCTCAAGCGTGAAAATATTATCTTGCATGGGGTCTAATTTTCTGCGTACAAATTTTATAGATTCGTTCATATTATAATTATGCCTCCTTTGCTAATTCTTGAATCACGTCGAATAAAACATTTGTGCACGAGATTAAATCTTTCTCACTAGTAAATTCTCGCGGGTTGTGGCTGATTCCGTCTTTGCTGGGAGCGAAAATCATAGCTGTAGGACACATTAACGCCATATTTTGAGCGTCTTGGCCTGCTCCCGAAGTAATGCGCCTGCACTTGAGATTATATTTTGCTGAAAATTTTTCTACAAGTCCTACAATTTTAGAATCAAATATAACCGGTTTGAAGCGTGATAATCTCTCAACAGAAATTTTGACTCGGTCGGTTTTCTCTAGCTGCGATATGAAATTTGCAAGTTTATTTTCTGACTCGCATAATAAATTTTCGTCAGGGTTTCGCAAATCTGCCGTTAATATAGCTTTTGACGGGATAACATTTATTGCGTTAGGCTGAAATTCTATGCATCCTGCAGTAGCGAGGGTATTATTTTCGCAAAGTGTGCGCATGAACGTAATAATTTTTGCGGCGGCGAGTCCTGCGTCTTGACGGTATAAAATCGGCGTTGTTCCTGCGTGATTCTGGACTCCTTCTATGATAATTTTCTGCCACGAGATACCCTGTAAATTTTCAACTGCTCCGATGTCATAATTTTGAGAGTCTAAAATCGGCCCTTGTTCGATATGAAGTTCAATAAATGCATGAGGCTTTATGCACCCCGGCTCTGATGTGCCTAAATAATTTATGCGCGCTAACTCTTCACCTAAAATTGTTTTGTCAACGCCGATAATTTTATGAGCTTGTTCGGGAGTCATTCCTCCTGCATAGACGAGAGATCCAAGCATGTCGGGTGAATATCTGACTCCTTCTTCATTAGTGAAGGCCGCAGCAGCAAGAGGGCGGGGAAAAATTTTATTTGACTCCTTCAGCGTTTGAATCACTTCGAGACCTGCAAGAACCCCGTAACAGCCGTCAAATTGTCCTGCGTTTATGACTGTGTCGATGTGAGAACCTGTCATTACAGCGGGTTTATTCTTGTTTGAGTCATTTTCCCAGAGTGCGATAATATTTCCGATTTTGTCAATTATGATTCTGAGTCCGGCTTCTCTCATCCATTGGACTAATTTATCACGCGCTAATTTGTCAGAGTCATCGAGTGCTAGGCGTGTGCGTCTGCCTTGAGAGTCAATGCCGATTTTGCCGAGCTCGTTAATGTGATTGATTAAGCGTTTTGCGTTGATTGCTGTCAAAAAAATTTTCACTCCTTATGTATGATTATAACTATTTATGCTAAATTTTTTATTCGTTATAATGCTCCCTCAACTTAGCAGCTACAAAATCAGGCACAAGATCCGGAACACTCCCGCCGAAATGAAAGACTTCGCGCACACTTGAACTCGACACATACGAATATTTCGGGTCAGTAACGATAAAAAATGTCTCAATTTCCGGAGCTAACTGACGGTTCATTAATGCCATTTGGAACTCGTATTCAAAATCTGACATCGCACGGAGTCCCCGAATAATTACACCTGCATTAACTTGCTTTACATAATCGACAAGAAGACCGTTAAAGCTGCTTACTCGAATATTTTTCACGTGCTTTAATGACTCCTGCACCATCTCGCAGCGTTCTTTAACAGTAAATGCGGCGTTTTTGCGTTCGTTTACTAGGACGCTTACAATTACTTCATCAAAAATTGCGGCGGCTCTCTCTGCTATATAAATATGTCCGTTCGTTATGGGATCAAATGAACCCGGGTAAACTGCTTTTATCTTCACGATTTATGCTCCCTGCCGAGTTTTTGTTTATTATATGCGCTTTAATTCTCGCGGGTCAAATATTATTTTTCCATAAATTATATAAGTCTGCACAAGAGAAATTATTTCAGTTACCGGTAATGCCCATATCAACCCATACGCGCCCCAGAAATAATTAAACGCGAACAACATCGGCACATAAATTAAACACTGGCGGCAGACACTCAATATAAACGAAGCCCGGCCCGCTCCCATTGCTTGTAATGCGTTAATAAATATAAAGAATATCCCGAACGCTAATACAGTTGTTAATAAAATTCTCACGAAATCTACAGAATAATTAAAGGCTTCAGGCTCATTCAGAAATATACTTACAAGTTCAGGCGTAAACACAAAACAGCTGGCCATTAATAATAGACTCATTATAATAGTGAACTTCAGCGCAAATTTTAACATGGCTCTATATTTTTCCCACGTCTCAGCACCCACGCAATAACCTAATAACGGCTGCACACCCTGTCCCGAACCCATTGCAATTAATCCCGCAATTTGATTTATTTTCATTGCTATACCAGTTGCAGCAAGCGCCATATCTCCGTAAACTGACATCATAGAACTTAGCACCATTTGAGAGAAACTCATTAATAACGGATCCAAACACGCCGGAATCCCGATAAAAAATACTCCTGAAGCTACACCGTTTTTTGCGCGAAAATTTTTTACGTGAATCCTCAATGACGAACGCCCGAATATAAAATATCCCAGATAATAAAGCGAGCCGATTATTATACTTGCTGTCGTTGCGATTGCTGCTCCAGTTATGCCCCAGCCGAAATATAATATCATAATAGGATCTAACACTACATTTAACATATTTCCAAAAATTTGGCCGACCATTGCTGCCGACGCGTGATTTTCTGCGCGCATGATTCCTCCGCTGGTCATACTGAATATCACGAACGGCCCGGAAGCTATTACTATCGACAAATAATTATACGCAAATGAAAATGTGTCAGGGCTTGCACCAATTAAGCGCAAAATTTTCTCGATAAAGCACATGAATATTACCGCAAGAAGAAAACCGGCAGCTATTCCCGTCCAGACGCAGAAAGACGCAATATTATCCGCGCGTTCATTATCTCCCGCACCCCTTGCGCGTGAAATACATGACATCGAACCTGCCATGAAAATTATTCCCATCGCTATTAACACAAAGAAAACCGGCCCCGCAATCGAGACAGCCGCAATTTGTAACGGGTCATTTGTCTGCGCAATAAAAAAAGTGTCCGCCAAATTATAAATTAATATCATTATCTCGACGACTATTGCCGGAATAATATTCGAGATTACTTCTTTTGCTAGTGATTTAGTCTGCAAGATTATAATTTTCCCTTCTCAAGTTATCAGCAGGCTATTATAACAGACTCATGAACGTTAAAGCCGTCTCGCCGTATTCTCGCGTTGAAATAATTTGTAAATTGCAGGGATTATGAGTCAACGTAATTTTTTCCCTAGTTGAATGCTCGATTATGAAAATAGACTCTTTCGCGAAAATTTTATCAAGATTTGCTAACGTAGGCAGAACCTCGCACCAGTCAGAATTATACGGAGGATCCGCGAATATAATATCAAATTTCATTTCACGTTTTGTAAGCCACGACAAAGCCCGACGAACTTCAAGCGACAGGACAAGAGAGTCAGATTTTTTCTTGATTGAGTCAGCACGAGCCTTCACGCCTTCGACAAATACGCATGACTCTGCACCGCGTTTAAGTGCTTCAAGTCCTATACTGCCAGTCCCGGCAAATAAATCAAGAAATTTAGACTCCCTGACTCTTTCGCCGAGAATGCTGAATAACGCAAGCAAAACTTTATTTGATGTTGGCCTAACATCTTTCATCGCGATAAAGCCCCTCTCCGTGCGTGGGATACATTATAAACGGGTGGGTGAGTGGGAACTACTCATCACTCGCGGGGGACCAATTAACTGCATATTATCGCCTCTAATGTTCATGACAGCAATAATTTTTTCGCGGCATCATCGAGTGCAGCCCTCACCGCCGGAGTCAAAAACGCGTCCGCAGTCTTATCGAGTCTTACAAGTGAACAGCCTTCATCTTTGTGCGAAATATTGATATAAAATTTTTGCTCGAACTCGTCATCACTGGTCAGAGTCTCAAGCAGCCAGCTTTTAGAATCCGTGAAATTCCGCCCAAACCGCCAGAAAATTTTTTTGCCACTGTCTTTGCCGGTTATATTGCGCAATTTCTCTAAATCTTGACTCGTTATAAATTTTTCTATTCTTATGTGCATTTCTTGTGTGTTGACCTGCCTTATAGTTGTAAATGCTCTTGTCTTGACAAATTCCAGCCGGAAAATATTTTTGCCCTCTTCAAGCCATTTTCGCTCGTATTTGGTCGTAATTTCGCGCGACGGGTTAATTTCAAAGCTGACATTTTCTAACGCCTCATGAGATCCCAGAACGCTTTTAACTTCGTGTGAGTACTCTTCATCATCAGAGACAAATTCAAATTTTCCGCCTATCTTGAGAACAGCCGCGAGTCCGTCAGCAAAACATTTCGCCGTTACTCTTCTATGAGCGTTTGCGTTGCCTGACCATGGACAAGGGAACTGCATAATAATTTTATCGAGCGACTCATCACAAAATAATTCTTTGAGCATGTAACGAGCGTCAGTGTTCATGATTCGCAAATTTTTCAAGCCATAAGCACGCCTCGCACACCTTAAGACGCACGCTTGAGATATTTCTATGCCGTAAAATAAAATTTCCGGGTGTTTTCTCGCATATTGTACGGTAAATTCTCCGTTGCCAAAGCCGATTTCTAATTCTGTATGACTCTTGACGGGAAGTGCAAAGCCGCTTTCAGGATAAATTATCACTCCATATTGCGGCCTCGCATTTGTTGTCGCGCTTAATATGTCCATGTAAAATCGGGTAATCCTTCTGCTAAGACTCGTGATTTAACGTCGTTGGTAATTTTTTCGAGAGCTTCATTATTTCGTCCCTCGCACCTTACAACAATAACAGGTTGAGTGTTCGAGCCTCTGATTAACCCCCAGCCGTCCGGATAAAGTATTCTCACGCCGTCAATAGTGCTGCATTGATAATCTTTCTGCGCTTTTTCCTGAATGCGTGCAATGACTTCAAATTTTGTGCTGTCGTCGCAGGGGATTCTCATTTCCTCCGTTGATGGGTAAACAGGAAATGAGAGCATTAAACGCGATAAAGATTTTTCCTCGTCCGACATGATCCGCAATAAACGCCCGGCCGAATAAAACGCGTCATCATGGCCGAAAAATTCATCAGCGAAAAACATATGTCCGGAATATTCACCGGCGAAGAGTGCTCCTGTCTCGCGCATTTTTGCTTTAATGAGTGAATGTCCCGACTTCCAGTATAAAACTTTTCCGCCGTTTTTCTCCGCTGTCTCAGGTAAAACCATGCTGCATTTAGGCTCAACGAGTACGACTGCGCCGGGGTTATTGCGTAAAATTTCCTGCCAGTAAAGACACATGAGTCTATCGCAAAATATAATATTTCCCTTGTCATCAATTACGCCGATTCTGTCTGCGTCGCCGTCAAAGCCAAAGCCTATATCAGCAGACTCAGATTTTACGCGGTCGATTAAAATTTTCAGATTCTCACTTTTTTGCGGGTCTGGGTGGTGATTCGGGAAATGTCCATCAGGAGTGTCAAATAATGAAATTACTTCACAGCCGAGTCCCTCGAAAAATTTTCTAGCTGTCGGCCCTGCTGCACCGTTTCCGCAATCGAGAACGACTTTAAATTTTTTGTTGAACGGGAGAATAAATTTTGACAGCAGCATGTTTACATAATCGTCATCAATATTTGCGTGAGTTAATTTGCCGCTTCCTGACTCAAAATTTCCTGACTGTGCGATTTTGCCGATATTTTTTACTTCGTCGCCGTATAAAGTCCCGTGCTCAAAGCATAATTTTAAGCCGTTCATGTCGGGGGGATTGTGAGAACCTGTTATCATGACTCCGCCTTTGACTCCGAATTTTATCAAGCTCCAATAAAGCATGGGAGTCGTAACGAGTCCGACATCAATAACATCAAGTCCGCACGATAATAACCCGTTAATTAGCGCGTCTTTGATTCTCGGAGTAGAGAGTCTAGCGTCGCCGCCTACTGTAACAGCACCGTTAACGCCCGAACGAATCAGCCACGAACCGTAAGCCCGCCCGATAGCGTTCACTGTTTCATCTGTTAAATCTTTGTCCGCTTGTCCGCGTATGTCATATTCGCGAAAAATATTTAATGGTATATTTGTCATCATAGCTAGAATTATAGAATAAAAACGGTAATATTTCAGCAGTTATAATGAAATAATTTAATTTATCCTGACGCATAAAATTTGTAGTTCCCACCCGCCCGCCCAATATAATTTACTCTCCGCACATGCAGAAATTTACGCGCCGTAAACCAAATTCGGCAGCCATAATACCGCTTCAGGAAAAAATATCATGAACACTACTACGAGAATTACAGCCAAATAAAACGCTATCCCATATTTAAAAGTTTCTTGAATCGAGCAGCCCATTATATCGCTCACTGCATATAATCCAGTCCCGACCGGCGGAGTCATTACTCCAAATGTTACTGTCGTCATCATAATCATTCCGAAGACAACCGGATCTACCCCGACCCTTTGCATGACAGGCAGCAAAATCGGCGTGAGAATCAATGCTATTACTGTCGTCTCCATAAAGCACCCGCACAATAGCAAAAATAACACAACAAGAAATAATAACAACGTAGAATTATTCGTAACTGACACTAAAGCCGACGCAATCGCAGTTGTCAAATTATCGAATACTATTCCATAACCGAACACTCCGGAAAAACATAAAATTATAGTAATAACCGTAATATCTTTGACGGAATCTTTTAGAGTCTGAATCAATACCGGCCAAGTTAATTCACGATAAATTACTGTCCCTACAAAAATTGCATATGCACACGCAAACGCACCTGACTCAGACGGACTCATAATTCCGAATCTAATCAGCACAATCAATAAAACCGGAAATAATAACGCCCATATCGACGCAACAACTTCACGCAGAATTTCACGCAATGATGCCGGCTTCTCGTGTTCAGGCTTGTATCCTAATTTTCGCGCTGATAAACTCGTAGCAATCATTAATAGAGTCATCATTAAGAGTCCCGGTACCCAGCCAGCCATGAATAAACGTCCGATTGAGACCTCACCGACTGTCCCGTAAATTATTAATCCCATTGACGGAGGAATCGTCGCAACAATCAACCCCGACAAACCATTAACAGCAGCTGCCCAGCCTCTTGCATAACCGAGTCTAAGCATTTCAGGACCTAAAATTCTCGTCTCCATCGCAGCATCAGCAACCGCAGAACCAGAAACTCCGCCCATTAAAGTAGAAAGCACGCACGAAACTTGTCCGATATTCCCGTACATATGACCCGTTAAAACATTTGCGAGTCTCATTAATCGCCGTGTGATTCCTGTAGCGTTCATTAGATTCCCTGCAAGAATAAATAACGGTATTGCTAACATCGTAAAACTTTGAGTCGTCGAGATAGATTTTTGCACAAGTATACTCATGGGAAGAGATTTCATGATGAAAAACGCAAATCCTGATATACCTATTGCAAAGGCGACGGGCATTCCGAGAACTAAGAAAACTAGAAATATAATTATTGCAGTACCCATTTATTTTTTCCCCCATTCAGATAACGGCGTTTTTATTGACGCGACGAGATTTATAGCTGTATTTATGAACATTAAGCAGGCTCCGACGGGAACACATGACGTAACCCACGCATAAGAAATATTCAATGTCGTAATCATTCGGCGCGAATAACCTTTTGCATATTGATAGCCGTAAATTACTAATGCAGCAAGAAAAATTAATATTACAATCTTGAACGCTATATCCAAAAATTTTTGCAGCCATTTCGGGAACATCTTTACAAATAAATCAACACCTATTAATCCCGTTGTGCGAATCGCAATATCTCCGCCGAGAAAACACATCCACGCAAACATAACAAGTGCCGCATCTTGTGCCCAGTTAATCGGATAGCCAAATGTACGAGATAAAGCCGCCGCAAATACTAATAAAGTTATACCGGCAAGCAGTAATAACGCAAGCCATTGTTCAAGATCGCAAAATTTTTCGTATAAATATTTCATGTAAATTAATTCACTCCTTCAACAAACAAAAAAAGCGGGGATTAATGCGTCTCCCCGCCGTAAATTGCAAAAATTATAGTCCTGCTTCCGCGTAAATTGCCTTGCGTAACTCAGTCCAGCCGAGTTCATCATATGCAGAGGCCGCCGCCTTCTTGAATAATTCTTTATCGACGTGAGTTATTGTCATTCCGTGATCGATTAAAATTTTCTCAAGATCTGCCTGTGCTGCTTCGATCTCGCGTGCATTCTTGACTCCGTTGTTGTAGCAGGCTTCAAGAATTATTTGCTTGTACTCGTCCGGTAACTGTGAGAACCATGCTTCACCGCAAATTAAGCAGTTGAATAAATTTATATGCTCGGTCTTAGCTACGTATTTGCAGACTTCATAAATGTGAGTCGACACAGCTGAAGTATATTGCACTTCACAAGCATCAATCATCTTTGTTTGAATCGCATTATAGACTTCTGACCACGCAATATTATAAGGAGTTGCGCCCATTGCCTTTATTGAGGCGTTATAGGGTGCTGCGCTGGGTGTACGTGTTACAACGCCTTTGAGGTCGGCAGGAGTATTTACTTCTTTGTTCTGCATGAAACTTCTTGCGCCGTCATAATAATTGAAGCAAAGAACGCGAATCCCCTGATTGACTAATTCATCAGTCCATTTCTTGAAAGTTGCTGTGTTGATGACCTTCAAGCCCGCGTCATAATTATCAACGAAATAAGCCATGTTAAATATTCCGATGTCCTTAACGTAATTTGACATTCTGCCTGCGTCGCTTAATACTGCGATTCCGATTCCTGCGATGGCCTGATCGATCATATCTTCTTCGCCGCCTAATTGCGATGAGGGATAAATTGTAACTTTTACGCCGCCTTTAGTCTTCTCGTTGATTTCGTCAGCTGCTGCCTTCAAACCTGCGTAAATCATTGACGTTTCTGTCTGAGTTGTCGAGATTCTTAGCTCGAAGGTCTGTGCTGCAAAACCTGCCGCGCAAATTGTGAGAGTCATAACAAGTGCGATAAATGCTGCAAAAAATTTTTTCATGAGAATAAATCCTCCTGTCTAAATAATAAATTTCGTGAAAATATTTTATCGTAAAATTTTCGTTGATGTCTATGCAGAAATGCTTGACTTTGTGTGAATGAAATTTTTCGCCGTTAATAAAAATTTTTTCTTTGCGAGTCATTGTGAATGCGTGAATAAATTAAAATTTTTGTAGTTGTAAATGTAGTTGTAAAAATATTTTCTTGCTCGTGAAATAAATTAATTGAAAAGTTTTACGCGATTATTATATTTCATGAATCAGCAAATGTAAATTATAGTCAATATACTTCAATAGCAGTAAAAATTTTTTGTGTTCGTACAGCAAATTATAAGCTGGTCAGGCCGACTCTAATGTGATAAAATTTTTTTCACGGGTAATTTGCAATTAGCTAAAGTTCAGTAATATTATTTATGGCAAAATCAGCAGAATTACTCACAATTTTAACGCTAAAGGAGTAGACAACTGTAATGAAAGCCGCTAAAATCAGTTATCAGTTATCAGTTATCAGTTATCAGTAAAATCTTGTCTTAATTCCCCTGCAAATAAAATAAATTCTTCGTTCACTAATTGTTTGCGATTCATGGAGGTTGCAGCATGATTACGCAAATAAGACGTGCGCTCGTAAAAATTTTTCTCGGCAATAATTATTTTCTCCGCAGCATAATCCTTCGTGAGTACAAGAAACGCAATTTTTTCAAGGCCGCCGCAATGACGATTTTGACTGCACCTTTTAGAAGTGTCATAAAACCGGGCTGGAATCCGCGAACAAAGGAATCAATTTATTCAATAAACCAAAATTTTTATAGCGAACTTCATGAATTATTACACATTGCGAAGACCGAAAATTTTAATCTCGTCAGAATTGGCCGCGATAATGACGGAGGTTATATAATGCTCGATGACTTCAAGCCGGGCGGGATTGCTTATTCATTCGGGATAAGTAATGATGTCTCGTTCGATAAAGATTTAGCGTCAAAGGGTTATGATGTCTTCATGTACGATCACACGATAGAAAAATTGCCCGAAGAAAATAATAAATTTCACTTTTTCAGGCAGGGAATAGCAGACGGCCATACTCAAGACGAAAATTTAAAGACTCTCGAACATTTCATCAAACAAAATAATCACGAGAACAAACGCGATATGATTCTAAAAATGGATGTCACGGGAGCTGAATGGGGATTCCTTGAGAGCGTAAAACCTGAGACTCTTGCGCAATTTAGCCAGCTTACATTTGAATTTCACGACATGAGTAACACGTCAAAGCACGAAAAAATTTTAGCAGCCCTCCGAAAAATTAACGCGACTCATCAGCTTATACACCTTCACGCAAATAATAACGGATTTTATATTTCAATTGGAGATAAAAATTTTCCTGACGTTATCGAGCTTACTTATGTTTTGCGCGATAAATATAAATTTGCCAGCAATTATGACGTGAATCTGCCTCTAAATCTCGATATGCTTAACAATACAGATTATCCTGAAATAATATTAGGCCGCTGGAATGAAAATATCAATTTCGACGACAAAATCAAAATAGTTATTCCATATATAGACGAGCAAATTTTGTAGAATAGTGTATTATGTAACAAGAAATTTTTTAGGGGGTAAAATTTTTTGTGAGCATAGTACGCAAAAAAATTCGGAATACAGTTTATGTCTATGATGTCAAATCATTTCGCGACAAAACCGGCAGAGTCCGCACAAAATGGAAGATTCTCGGCAAAGAAGGCCCCGACGGTGTATTAATCGCGTCAAAGAAAAGAATCAAGCGAAAAAATTACCCGGACAAAATAAAAAAAGTCCGGACAATTATAGATACTTTTTTGCTTGAAAATATCGAAGCTGAGTTAGAGAAAGCAGGCGAATCTTTATGAGAGTCTTAATTACCGGCAAAAATAGTTATACCGGCACAAATTTAGCAAATTATCTCGCAGGCACTCACAAAATAAAAACTATAAGTCTTCGCGGGGAATCTTGGCAAAATGAGAGCTTCACAAAGTTTGATACAATTTTTCACGTCGCCGGGATTGCTCATGACTCAGCAGAAAAAATTTCTGACAGCCAAAGATATTTATACGACGAAATAAATACGACTCTGGCATATAACACAGCAATAAAGGCCAAGCACGACGGAGTCAAGCAATTTATTTATATGAGCTCAATAATAATTTACGGGGAATCAGCTCCCATAGGCCGCGAAAAAATTATCACGAGAGAAACACAGCCGAATCCATCAAGCTATTACGGTGAGAGCAAATTAAACGGTGAAAATTTATTAAACACTTTGGACGACGAAAATTTTAGAGTCTGTATATTGCGTTGTCCGATGATTTACGGCAAAAATTGCAGGGGTAATTATCCGGTTTTAGCAAGGCTCGCGAAAAAATTGCCGTTCTTCCCGAAAATTAATAAT
>JAFSXS010000094.1 GCA_017443945.1 Synergistaceae bacterium | reverse complement strand
GATGTCAACATCAACCCTTTCACCGGCCTTGACTGCTGCCGCTTTGGCCAACAGCCGGATAGCGTTGATCGTTGCTCCCCTCTTCCCGATTACTCGCCCCACGTCCTCATGGGCAACCCGAATCAGGATTTTATTTCCGCCTTCGCCTTCACTGCCTTCAACGCCGACTGACTCAGGCTGCGTTACTAGGTGTTTGACGATAAACTCTACAAGCTCTTTGTAATTGACCATTAAAGTGGCACCTCCTGTTTTATTCGCGGTCTACGATGAAATTAATAAATAAATAACAGGGGAAAAAATTTTACGCTTCCCTGTTCTTGAATTTGTCCCAGATTCCCTGCTTCTTTAAAAGCCCGCGCGCCGTGTCTGAAGGTAATGCACCGTTCTTCAGCCAACGTAAAGCCCGTTCTTCGTCGATATTAACAGATGCTGGATCCGTCATCGGATTATATGTCCCGATTAAGTCTATAAATTTACCGTCTCTCGGTGAACGCTCATCTGCTACTACTAATCTATAAAATGGGGCTTTTTTCCTGCCTTGACGCGACAAACGAATCTTTACCGCCATTCTTAGATGTGCACCTCCAATTTCATAAATTTTTTACCTGCCGAAACCAAATAAAGACTTGAGCTTCCTGACTCCCCCTGAACCTGACGAGAAACTTTTAAATAATTTCTTCATTTGTTCGTACTGGGCGAGCAGCTGATTTACCATTTGAACCGAAGTCCCCGACCCTTCTGCAATCCTGCGCCGTCGTGAGCCTTTAATAATTCTTGGGTTGATTCTCTCTTCGTGCGTCATTGATTGTATTATGGCCTTATTCTTGCGCAAAAGGCTTGAATCTGCGTCTTCAGCTCGAAAATTTTTTATCTTGTCAAGCCCCGGAATCATTCCTGCGATTTTATCGAGAGGCCCTAATTTTTCTAGCTGCTCAAATTGAGTTAATAGAGTCTCAAGATTAAATTGCTTGGCCATTTTTCCGGGAGTCTTTATCTCACTCTCGTTAATACCTGCTGCTTTAACTTTCTCGACGAGTCCTTGAATATCGCCCATTCCCATAATACGGCCGGCCATGCGTTCAGGATTAAAAATTTCCAGTGCGTCAGTGTTTTCGCCCATACCTGCAAATTTTACGGGGACTCCTGTTACAGCTCTGATAGCTAGTGCACTGCCTCCGCGCGCGTCTCCGTCCATTTTTGTGAGAATAAGTCCGGTTAAATTCAACAGCTCGTGAAAAGATTTTGCAGAATTGACAGCTTCTTGTCCCATCATTGAGTCAACTACTAAAATTTTCTCGTGAGGGGGCAATACTTCAGCGATTTTCTTTAATTCCGTCATTAATTCATCGTCAATATGGAGTCTTCCGGCTGTGTCAAGTATTATAACGTCGTTCATATGGGACTCTGCGTATTTTGCTGCACCTTTGACAACTTTTAGAACGTCTGACTCTTTTGTGTCGCCATAAAACGAAATTTTTGCGTTATCAGCTAGGACTCTTAATTGCTCGACAGCTGCGGGCCTTCTTAAATCGCAAGCTACAACTAAGGGATTATGCGAATCTTTGAGGAATCTAGCAAGTTTTACAGTTGTTGTTGTCTTGCCGGAACCTTGCAGACCTGCCATTAATATAACTGTCGGGGGCTTGGGTGAAATAATCAGAGGCACGCTTTTGCCCATCATTGAAATTAATTCTTCATATACAATAGCGGCTATTCTTTCATTTGCTGTGATAGACTGCAGGACTTCAAGACTTGACGCACGCTCGCGAATCTTTGCGATTAAATCTTTTGCGACTCTAAAATCAACATCAGCTTCAAGTAAAGATCTCCGCACTTCTCTTAATGCGTTATCAACGTCTTCAGGCGATAATTTGCCTTTGCTGCCTAATTTTGCGAAAACAGCCGATAATTTTTCCTTCAGCGTGTCGAACATGATTTAATTTCCCCCTTTCTGTAATAATAACTTTTCGCGCAATGATTCATTTTCCTGTTCAAGCTCCTTGATTCTTGACTCGAAATTGCGTGTAGTCTTTGCAAAATGTAAATCGCGTTCGAGATTATCAAGTTTCTTCATTATATTACGTGCAAGAACGTGAACAGCCTGCCGACTTATTCCGAGAACTTCTGCGGCCTCACTAAGAGTCAAATCACTGAAGCATAATGTCTCGTAAATTTTTCTTTGTCTCGCTGTCAATAAAGGCGAGTAGAAATCGTATAACAGGTTGAAATGTATCCTGCGCTTTAAAATATCGCTGTCGTTTTCTTCTGTCATGGTGAGATTATATTTAAATTTGCCCGTTGTTGTCAAGTAAATTTGCTTTACAGATTTTATATTTTTTGGGGAGTTATAATTTATTTATTGGCAATGAAATTACTTTATCGCATGAATTTATAGATGATAAACATTTTCGGAAAACTATTTTTTTCGCGCCCGTGCATATTCACAATTAGTGTACTAGCTATTCAAGTGTATACACAATTTCACGTTAATGTGAGATTCCAAAACTTTAAAATCTATGCGAAGTCAAAAGCTAAAAACTTGGTGCTGACTGTGCGTCAATGGCTGCTATTCAAGTGCATACACAATTTCACGCTAATGTGAGATTCCAAAACTTTAAAATCTATGCGAAGTCAAAAGCTAAAAACTTGGTGCTGACTGTGCGTCAATGGCTGCTGTTCAAGTGTATAACACAATTTCACGCTAATGTGAGATTCCAAAACTCAAAATCTATGCGAAGTCAAAAGCTAAAAACTTGGTGCTGACTGTGCGTCAATGGCTGCTGTTCAAGTGTATACACAATTTCACGTTAATGTGAGATTCCAAAACTTTAAAATCTATGCGAAGTCAAAAGCTAAAAACTTACTACCGATTGTGCGTCAATGGCTGCTGTTCAAGTGTATAACACAATTTCACGCTAATGTGAGATTCCACAACTCAAAATCTATGCGAAGTCAAAAGCTAAAAACTTTGTACCGATTGTGCCAAGTGCATTAAAAAATTTTTCTGCGCGAAATTAATGCAATAAAAAAATTTTATCGCGATAAAATAAACACACACAAAATATCACGTACAATTTTGGTATTAGTAAAAGTATTAGTAAAAACTTTTTCTTGGATTCAAATTTTCATGATGAGAAACTTTTTGTATTATACTATATAAATATTTTATTTCCAAAGGGTGATTATCATGCGTAAGAAATATTTTCGCGTCTTTCGATCTTTCCTGATCAGGTATAAAAGTCTTGGCGATATGGCACAGAATTTAACTATAGCTCACTATATAACTATAATTAGGGAAAAAAACTTAACGAGAAATACACAATAAGAGATATTCATTAAAGTCTTTCGAATTACGGGCAGGGAAAAAAACGGGTCGCACACATTTTGTCATAGCTTTCCGAAAATATTTAGTGTTTTCACTATAGTATAGAGTAGCGCGAATATTCAAGTTTTTGCAGAATATGACACATGATTTATTTTCCAACTACATATATTTTGCATTCGACAACTGAGTATTTTATTAATTCCTGCCTATCAGAAAAATTTATTAAAGTATTTCAGAAACGTGCATTTATAATTACAGACGGGGAAAAAGGCCTAGCAAAAACGCGAGAAAAAAACGGGTCTCACATATTTTGTCATAGCTTCCCGAAAAAATTTATTATACCATTACAGTGTTGTCGGAGATTCAGTTGACCGCACAGACAGAAGCAAAATTTTTCAACGAGGGAATCAGCAGTAAAAATTCACTTAGTTAGTAATTCTACCGTTATTGAAACAAGAAAAAAGGCGTATAATTTACACAATTTCATAAAACTATGAAAGGAGCGGAGCAAAATTCCTCTCCTTTTTTATATGTGAGAGTTATATAAATGACAATAGAAAATTTTTTAGCACAAATAGAATTAATTGTTACGAAATTGGGTTATGAATGCGTCCATGCCGGAATAAAAACGGAGTTCGGCCGCCTTAAGCTGCAAATATTAATTGACACTCTCGGAGGCATTAACGCGGGAGACTGCGAGCTTGTGTCGGGTCATGTAAATAAATTTCTCGACGCTAATCAGGATTTACCCGCACTCGATAACGGGCGTTATTATCTCGAAGTCAGTTCACCAGGCATAGAGAGACCATTATATAAAATCGCTGACTACATAAGATTTCAGGGACGCGAGGCAAGAGTCAGACTCAATGAATTACTTGACGGGCGAAAAACGTTCACGGGCGAAATTGTCAGCGCAGACGACTCACAAATAATTTTGCTCTGTGATGGGAAAAATATAAATATACCATTTGCAATTATTAAAGGAGGAAATTTAATTTTCAGGTTCGACGATGAAGAATCAAATAAGCCCAGCAAAAAACGAAACAGGAGGACAAAGAAATGAAGCTTGGCCGCAAGTTTATTGATGCTCTCGATACTCTTTCGGAAGAACGGGGGCTTGACGTAAATGTGATAATCTCGACTCTTGAGGCTGCTTTGTCATCAGCTTACAAGAAATATCAATCGGGAGAGCAAAATATAGAAATTACCATAGATCACGATTCGGGCGATATTCTCATAAATGAATTGCGCGATGTCGTAGATAAAGTAGAGGATAACGACACTCAAATAACTTTGCAGGACGCGAAAAGATACGACAAAGACGCTGAAATCGGCGGAACTATCAAAATCGAACGCAACCCGACTGACTTCGGACGAATAGCAGCTCAGACAGCAAGACAAGTTATCGCCCAGCGTTTACGAGACGAAGAACGAAAAGTAGTCTACACTGCATTTGCTGATAAAGTCGGCGAAATTGTAACCGGCACAGTTTACAAGAACGAAGGCGATCAAACAATTATACAGCTCAATGACAAGACCGACGCTGTGTTAGTTCGCAAAGAAAAAATACAGGGTGAACGCTATAATCTCGGTGCAAGCATGAAATTTTATGTGCTTGACGTGAAGAAATCAACGCGAGGCCCTAAAATAATGCTCTCTAGGACTCATCCGGGGTTATTGCGCAAATTAATGGAAGTTGAGATCCCCGAAATTCAGCAGGGCATTATCGAAATAAAAAGTATCGTACGTGATGGAGGAGCGCGCGCAAAAGTTTCTCTCTCGACATTAGATCCCAACGTTGACCCCGTCGGAGCTTGTGTCGGTAATGGAGGCGCACGAATTAAGGCCATCAGCAGCGCACTTAAAGGCGAAAAAATTGACGTTATTGTTTATGATGATGACCCGTTAAAATATATTTCTGCTGCGTTAGCTCCTGCACAGGTCGCAAGAGTTGAGCCCGTTTTAGATACTGAACGTTCGGCAGTTGCTTACGTTTATCCGGATCAATTATCGCTGGCAATAGGGAAGCTCGGACAAAATGTCAGACTCGCCGCAAAATTAACCGGTTGGAAGATTGACATTAAAGCCGTTGAGCCCGACAGAATGCCTACATTGAAAGATATTTTCCATGACGTATTCAACGACTAAGCATATACCGGCGAGATCTTGTGTAGTCTGCCGCGCAAAAGGGTCTAAACGCGATTTGATTCGTATTGTGAAGAGTCCCGACGGCCGCGCAGTAATTGATATTTCCGGCAAACTTCCGGGCAGAGGCTGTTATATCTGTCCGGATACTGAATGCATAGAACGCGCAATAAAATCAGGCACTCTAGCACGCTCACTCGGAATAAATGAGATTGACTCTTTATTCTGGGATGAACTGAGGGAACACTCGAAAAATTTTGCGCCTAACACGAAATTAAAACTTTGCTCGATTCTGGGACTCGCGAGGAAGTCAGGCACGTTATTAATCGGAGCTGACAAAATCGAAAGCTCAAAGCATAAAAATTTATTGATCGCTGCTGATGACTGCTCGGACGGAATAAAAAAATTTCTTGAATCAAAGCATGTGATTTTTCCCGGAATGAGCATTAAAGAATTATCGGAATCTGTAGGCTCTAAAGGCGGAGTACAAGTTATCGGGCTGCCGGTGAGCTCAGGTTTCGCGAAAAAAATTTGTTCACTATTAAATATTGAGAGGAGTATGCCATGTGAATAATAATAAGATAAGAATCTACGATTTAGCCAGAAAATTAAATAAATCCAACAAGGAATTATTAACAGTTTTGCAGCAGCTTGACGTACCTGTAAAATCGCACTCAAGCTCAATAGATGAAGATATAGCCCAAACTGTAGAGAATCTCATCAATGAGGCCAGCGCAGAAAAAACCGAACGAGCCGGCAAGACTTCTAAATCACAAGACAGATCACGAGACAGGGACAGGGATAGAGACAGACGACCGCAGAATAATCAAGAACGAAAACAAGAGAGGCCGGAAAAAATTTTACAGCCTTCACATAAACAAGACCGGCGCGAACAAAAATTTAATAAACCTCAACAGAAACCGAATACACCTGCTCCCGAAAAAAAGCCCGCACCAGCACCCGTTATCAAGCCTGAACCCGTCAAACCTCCTGTAAAACTTGAAGAACGCCCCCCGATTATTACAGTAATGGGACATGTAGATCACGGCAAAACAACTTTATTAGACAAAATAAGAAATGCAAGTGTCGCAGCTCATGAGGCAGGCGGAATTACTCAGCACATCGGAGCATATGTCGTCATGCAGGACAAGAAAAAAATTGTTTTCCTCGATACCCCCGGCCACGAGGCTTTTACAGCAATGAGAGCTAGAGGAGCAAATGTTACTGATATTGTAATTCTCGTTATCGGTGCTGATGATGGAGTAATGCCCCAAACACGTGAAGCAATCGCACACATTAAGGCCGCTGGAGTTCCCTTAGTCGTCGCAATAAATAAAATCGACAAGCAGGGCGCGAAACCTGATAGAGTCCGTCAGCAGTTGTCAGAAATGGGAATTTACACAGAGGGCTGGGGCGGTGATGTCGGAGCAGTAGAAATCTCGGCCAAGCAGGGAATCGGAGTCTCTGATTTACTCGAACGCGTTTTACTCGAAGCAGAAATGCAGGAACTCAAAGCTAATCCCAATGCATCGCCTGAAGGTGTAGTAATCGAAGCAAGACTCGACAAAGGCAAAGGCCCCGTCGCTACAGTAATCGTTAAAGAAGGCACACTCAAAGCAGGCGACATAATTTTATTTGACTCAACGTGGGGAAAAATCCGCGCTTTATTCGATTGGTCAGGCAAAGGAGTCAAAGAAGCTCCCCCAAGCACACCCGTTGAAATTTTAGGGCTCGTTGATGTACCTAATCCGGGCGAATCGTTTCGAGTTGTCAAGACAGATAAAGAAGCTAGAGACGCTATCGACGCAGCAAAAGTTTCTGAACGCGACTCAACCGGCGAAAATAAGAAAGCAAGTCTTGAAGATTTATACTCAAATTTGCAGGAGGGTCAATTACCGCACATAAATTTAGTTATCAAATGCGACGTGCAGGGATCTCTTGAAGCTCTCTGCGGTGTGCTTGAGAAATTAGCTACAAATGAAGTCGGAGTCTCAATCGTTCATCGCGGAGTCGGAAGAATCGCGGAAAGTGATGTAATGTTAGCGTCTGCATCGAATGCAATAATCATAGGCTTTAACGTCAGGCCCGACTCGAACGCAAAACGCATGGCAGAAGTAAACGGCGTAGAAATCAGAATCTATAATGTAATTTATGACGTAATAGACGAAATAAAAGCTGCTATGGGCGGATTATTGAAGCCAACTTTACGCGAGGAGTCATTAGGCGAAGTAGAAATCAGAAAAATTTTCAACGCTCCCAAAGTCGGCAGAATCGCAGGTTCTCACGTTACTAAAGGAGTCATTAAGCGCACTGCAAAAGTTAGAGTCATTCATGACGGCATTGTAATATGGGACGGGAAAATCGCATCATTGAGGCACGAGAAAGACGAGGCGCGCGAAATTCGTGCAGGGATGGACTGCGGGATCTGTCTCGAAGGCTTCCAAGATTTTAAAGAAGGCGATATTCTCGAAGTCTATGATGTAATAGAGGAGAAGAGATCTCTATAATGAGCAATAATTTACGCATGGCAAGAATTAACAAGCAGTTACAGCGCGAAATTGCTTTAATAATCGAGACCAGAGTCAAGAAATCAAGCGTGAAGGGAACAATCATAACCGGTGTTGAATGCAGCAAGGATTTAGAACGCGCAAAAGTTTTCTTCACGGCCTTAGAGTTTCGCAAATGTCCGGGAATTTTACGCGATTTGAACGAGATTAAGGGCGCAATAAGGGGCATGCTCGGTGAAAATATTAAATTACGCCGAGTCCCTGAACTTGAATTCTTTATTGACGGAAGCAGCGAATACGGCGCAAAAATTGACAGCATTCTTGATAAATTAGGACTGATTGATCATGACGCAGACGAAGAATTTATTTGAGGCTTCACGAGTCCTGAAAAAATTTCAGAACTGGGTTATATTTGCTCACAATAAGACCGACGGTGATGCAGCAGGTTCCGTCAGTGCATTATTTACGATGGGTCATAATCTCGGAAAAAATGTAAAGTGGCTCGGTGCTGACTTAGATTTGCCGCTGACTTATAAATTTTTAGCTAACACTGATAAATATATCTCGTGCGAAAAATTAGACTTTAACGAACCTGAAACGCTTTATATTTTCCTTGACTGCTCGAACGAGTTGCGCACATATATTAACGGCTTTGACTCCAGCAAAAATATTAATTCGCTGAATATCGATCATCACGAGGACAATACTTTTTTTGCGCAAATTAATTGTGTTGACGGCCGGGCTTCTTCAACGTGCGAAATGCTTTATAGAGTCTTCAAGTCCGATAACTGGCCGATAACGCGCGAGATAGCCGAGAGTCTTTACACGGGATTATTTACTGATACTGGAGGATTCAATTTTTCTAATACAGGGCCGGAGAGTCATTTAATGGCGGCTGATTTATTATTGTCGGGCGTGGATCCTGCGAGAATAAGCGATTTCATTATGCAGAACAAGACTCGGGCAAGTTTTAATTTATGGGCGAGGGCATTTGAGCGCGTGAAGATTCTTGATGAAATTTTTGCGGTCTCTTATTTGTCAGCTGATGATTTCAGGGAAACCGGCGCGAAATTAACTGATACAGAAGGGCTCCCAAGTACGTTAATGACTCTGAGAAATATAAAATTTGCTGTAATGATTCATGAAAGTTTTGACGGGCTTATCCGCGCAAGTTTTAGATCTCGTGAAGGAAGCCCATTCAACGCGGGAGAAGTCGCAAGATTATTCAACGGCGGAGGTCATGAACGTGCGGCAGGTGCGACTCTTGAAGGCTCATTAAATGAATTAGTTGACAGAATAGAAAATTTTTTGACGAGCAAATATCATGAATGCACTAGTACTGATTAACAAGCCTGTAAATATTCGCAGCACTCAATGTGTAGCAATGGTGAAAAAGCAGCTCGGAGGCTATAAAGTAGGTCATGCAGGAACACTTGACTCTACTGCGTCGGGGCTGCTGATTTTGCTTATTGACAAGGCGACGAGACTCAGCGGTTTTATTATGTCATTGCCGAAAGTTTATCGTGCTGTGATTCAATTCGGGAGCGAGACAGATACATGCGATTATTCGGGTGAAATTATTGAGTCGCGGGGCTTTGAGAATCTCGACGAAAAAATGTTACTTGACTCGTTATATAAATTTTCAGGCTGGAGAATGCAGAGTCCTCCGGAAATTTCAGCTGTCAAAATCGAAGGTAAGCCCGCATACAAGCTCGCCCGTTCAGGTCAGAGTCCCGAAATGAAAGCTCGTCCGGTTTTCTTTCGTGAGATAAATATAATTTCGCCCTATAACAGCGAGTCCGGCACGATTGAATTAGAAATTTCCTGCAGTAAAGGAACATATATAAGGAGTCTTGCGCGCGATCTCGGAAAAATCACAGGTTCAGGAGCTTACATTAAATCGCTTGTGAGAGTCTCGACCGGAAATTTTACGGTTAATGACGCAAACGAACTCGACGACAATTTTAAATTTACGCATTTAGACGAGCTTGCGAAAAATTATAATCGAATCTACATATCAGAACGCGACTCTAAAAGTTTTCTCAACGGTATGAGCATTTTACTTCGCAATAGTGAGAGAGTCTCTCAGGGCTTGGCCGTGATGAATAATATAATTTGTGTTGAGGGAGATTCTTTTATCGGGTTCGGGACTTACGCGGGCTATGATTATGTAAAGCCTTTAGTTACTGTCATGAAAGAGTGATCACGCAAAAATGTTAGTTACAATCGGAGCATTTGACGGTTTTCACAAGGGGCATGACGAACTATTAAATATCTGCGCTCGCAATTCTATAAATAATGACTGGGCTGTAATCTCGTTTTCACCTCATCCGGCGGAATATCTGCGGAAAATTAAGCATTCTTTATTTTCACTCAATGAGCGCGAGTTAATCAGGCAATTTTTGAACGTTCCTAATATGTTTATTTTACGCTTTGACGATGAATTAAGAAATTTGACACCGTTAGAGTTCTGGCAGTTGATTCGCGAAAAATTTAACGTTGACGGTCTTGTAATGGGGAGCGATTTTCATTTTGGGCGCGATAATTCAGGAAGTGCAGAGACTTTAAAGCAGCTTGCAGAATCCGACAGAATCAACAAAATTTTTATAGCCGGACTCCTGCAAAAAAATATATATTCGAGTTCACTTGTGCGCAAAAAAATTTATCAGGGCGATATTGACAGCGCAAATAAAATTTTAGGTTACCCGTTTTTCATGATTGGTGAAGTAATTGCAGGTAATCAACGAGGCCGGACGATGAATTATCCTACAGCAAATTTGAAGATTCCAGCAAATAAAATCGTGCCTCCATACGGCGTTTATTCTGTTAGTGTGCTTGTGAATGAAAAATTTTATCCCGGTGCTTTGTCAATCAGCAATAACCCGACATTTAATGACGTGAGCGGGACAAGAATCGAGACTCATATATTAGATTTTGCAGAAAATATTTATGGTCAGGAGATAATTATTTTTTTGCTCGACAAGGTGCGGGATATAAAAATTTTTCCGGATAAAGACGCGTTAACGGCGCAGATAAATAATGACGTAATAGAATGCAGAAAAATTTATAATGAAGCAATAAAAGATTTTGACACAAGAAATTTTCTCGAACGCTCACGGGAAATATATATAGCAAGTGATTTGCAAGTTGAGATAATAAATTTAGCAGGAAGGTTGAATAAATGAACTTAATAGATTCACATTGTCATATAAATTCGCAAGAGTTGAGGCTTGATTCTCGTGCAGTTATTTCACGTGCAAGAGACGCAGGAGTCAAAAAATTTATGAATGTCGGCTGTGATTTCGAGGATAGCTGCGAGGCTGCTGCAATGGCTCACGATTTCGCACAGTTCGGGTTATACGCTTCTGTCGGGATTCATCCGCATGAGTCCGGGCGTTATAATCAAGTCCCCGAAGAATTTAGCGCGCTCATAAAGAATGAAAGAGTCTGTGCTGTCGGAGAAATCGGCCTTGACTATCATTATAATCATTCAAGCAGAGAGGATCAGCATAAAATGTTTTCTTTGCAGCTCGAATTTGCAGCACGTGAAAATATGCCGGTCATTCTTCACATTAGAGAGGCCATGCACGACGCTATGAATATTTTACGCGATTATAGGAATCTCAAATTATTATTTCACTGTTACAGCGGCGGACTTGAATATCTTGATGAAGTCTTGAGCTTTGACTCTATGTGCGCGTTCGGGGGTGCTTTGACTTGGCCGGGCAAAAACGGTGATGAATTGCGCGAAGTCTTTAAACGTGTTCCGATTCATAATATTTTGCTTGAGACTGATTGTCCGTACATGGCTCCGGCTCCTTTTCGCGGGAAAATAAACGAACCTGCTTATATAAAATATGTATACGACAAAGCAGCAGAGATAAAAAATTTGGATATTTCAGATTTAGCTAATAGAATCGAAATCAACGCAAAAAATTTCTTTAACTGGGAGTGATTGATAACTTGTTTGAATTTAGAATCATAGCTGAATGCAGCAAAACAGGAGCCCGCGCAGGAGAATTAATTACACCTCACGGAATAATAAAGACTCCCGTTTTTATGCCGGTCGGGACTCTTGCGACTGTAAAATCTATGTCAGTGCGCGAACTTGAGGAAATAAACTCGCAAATAATTCTTGGCAACACCTACCATTTATATTTACGTCCGGGAAATGAAATAATCGGGAAGGCCGGCGGTTTACATAAATTTATGAATTGGAATCGTCCCATTTTAACGGACAGCGGCGGATTTCAAGTTTTCTCACTCGCCAAACTGCAAAAAATTACGGACGAAAATGTTTTATGCCGTTCTCACATTGACGGATCGCAATTAATTATGTCGCCTGAATGGTCGATGAAATTTCAAGGCGTATTAGGTTCTGACATAACGATGTGCTTTGACCAGTGCTGCGAATTTCCCGCGAGTCATGACAAGGCAGAAGAGGCAGTAAGGCGCACAACTTTATGGGCTGAACGTTCAAAAGAATTTTTCTCGCGCAATAATGACCCGTCAAAACAGGCGTTATTCGGAATCGTTCAAGGCAGCATTTATGACGATTTACGCGAACGAAGCGCAAAAGAAATAACAAATCTTGATTTTCCCGGTTATGCAATCGGGGGACTCTCTGTCGGCGAGACTCACGCAGAAATGTATCATTCTTTAGATCTGCTGAATAATTTAATGCCGCGCAATAAACCTCGTTACTTAATGGGTGTTGGCTATCCGTTAAATATCGTCGAAGGAATTTCGCGCGGTGTTGATATGTTTGACTGCGTAATGCCGACCCGCAACGGCCGTACAGGGACATTATTTATTTCGTCAGGACGCATTAACATGAGAGGCAAGACTCACGCTGATGAATTTTTCCCGTTAGACCCTGAGTGCGACTGCTACACATGCAAAAATTTCACTCGTGCATATTTACGGCATTTATCAATTTGCGGGGAGATTCTCGGCGCGCGTTTAAATTCGTGGCATAATTTACGCTTTACAATTAGAATCGCAGAACAGGCGCGTGAAGCAATTATCGCCGGTAAATTTCCTGAATTTCTCGAAAGTTTTATAGCAAAATTTCATGATGACCCAAATATTGACCCTCGATAAATGGAATCCTGAACGCGAAAAAATTTTATCGGCTGCAAATGTAATTAATTGCGGGGGACTCGTTGCTTTTCCAACTGAAACTGTATACGGACTCGGTGCAGACGCTTTGAATCCTGATTCAGTCAGCAAAATTTATCTCGCAAAGGGCAGACCGTCGGACAATCCTTTAATTTTACACGTCAGCAGCATATCTCAAGCCGAGTCGCTCGTTTATATGAATGACATAGCAAGAAAGCTCGCAAAAATTTTCTGGCCGGGACCTTTGACTCTAGTTTTACCCGCAAAAAATATAGTCCCGTTACAGACTCGCGGAGGTTTAAGCACTGCTGCTGTTAGAATGCCTGATAATAATATTGCTTTGTCATTGATTGAGAGTGCAAATACTCCCATTGCTGCACCAAGTGCAAATTTAAGCGGACGGCCAAGCCCGACAGATTCAGAAAGCGTTTATAATGACATGAACGGGAGAATTGATTTGATTCTTGACGGAGGCAGAACAGGAGTCGGACTCGAGTCTACTGTAATTGATGTAAGCAGCTCCGAAAAAATTTTATTGCTTCGTCCGGGCGGTTTATCGCGTGAATTAATCGAATCAGAAATAAATATGACTCTCGGCGTACCTGACTCGAACAGCGCTAAGAGATCCCCCGGCACAAGATACAGACATTATGCGCCTTCTATACCAGTTAAAATTTTATGCGAGTCAGAAATTTATGATTCAAATTCGGGCTTTATGGGAATTAATGAGCCTGCTAACAACTTTGCAGAGAAAATAATATTTGATTCACCCGAAAATTTTGCACATGGTTTATTTGCAGGTTTCCGGGAGCTTGAGTCTCATAATCTCTCGTGCATTGTTGTAGAATGGCCGCGCGATAATTCCGGAATAAATGAGGCTCTGCGCGACAGAATAAAACGAGCTGCCAATAAAACGTAATAAATGATGAAAAGCTGAATTAAATTTGTATAATAATATATACTTAATCGGAAGGAGTAAAGGCGAAAAAATATGAACTGGATAATTTTAGCGTTGACCTTAGGCGCGTCGATAACTTCAATAATTCATGGAGTGTTTATGTTGTTCGGCTCGCTGTCAATTACGGGAGGGCCTCTTGTTGGTATGCCGTCTACTCTGCTTGCGAGTCTTCCTATTGCTGCGGCTGTTTTTGCTTTAATTGGGGGCATTATCGCATTCAATCAAAGCAAATGGGGAGCGTTATTTTTGCTCTTGGCTGCCGGAATCTGCACAGCTGCACGGGATACTTGGTTATATGCGGGGATTTATGTTTTTGCGGGCTTGTTCTGCTTCTTCCTGAAAAAAAGGCAGGACGACTACAGAGACATTTACGACGATGATTATGATGAAGAGGACTCAAACCCTGATGGACGAGGCTACACAGAAGGCGAAGAATTTTTTTACGACGACGACAGCAGCGACGATTTCAGGCCTTCAACCCCGTTAAATAATAGCGTAAATCTTGACACACTTGACGACGGCGAAAGACTCGACAATTTTCAACCAGCAAGCCAGCCGCCAGCCCAGCCGCCAAAATTGCGTATAAGAAGCTCGAAAACTTGTCCAACATGCGGAATGACTGTCGCACGTGACGCAAAATTTTGTTCTTCCTGCGGGACTAAATTATTTGTCATGAACGATCTTAGCGCAAATAGTAATAATCAAGTCCCTGATATAATAAATAAGCCTCAGAATGATTTTACCGCAGTACCAGAACCGCAGCACGAACCAGAAAACGTAAGCAATACTGTAAATATAAATATGAATGATGGTGATGAAATGAGCAGTGCAGGAGCTTTACCTAATTACAGAGTGTTAGTCAACCCCGGCCGTAATAACAGATATAATTCACGGCATGACCCCGAAGAAGCTGCATCGTCGTATCAGGAATTTAGCAGCTCTAAATACACAAAACGCGGCAAAAACCGCAGGCGTTCACCTTTTAAGCGCATATTCGGAATATTATTATTAGTCGGCGCAGTAGGAGGAGCATTATATTTCTTGCTGAGTCTCCGCAAACTTCCGCCCGGAGATTTGCCGCCTATGGTAAGACCCGAAGTAATTCCCCAGCCTCAAAGACGGCAGCACAACCCTTCAGCGTCTGAAGATATAAGCATAGCTCAGCCAGTTGAAAATGTTGTAGTAACTGAAAATATTTTGCCGAATTTCACTCCAGATAGAACGCCTAAATCAGGAGTTATTACAGGAAACGGAGTCAATATCCGCGCAGATCACTCGACAAGTTCAGCAAGAGTAACACGACTTAGCAACGGCTCAAGAGTCGAAGTCTTTGACTCATGGACTGGCAGATCCGGAAATCTTAACGGCACTTGGTATCACATCAGAACTAATAATCGTGAAGGCTGGGTCTATGGTCAATATATGCAACCAATAGGAGGCGGCCTCCCTCAAGGTTATTCTAATGCGCTGATAAAATCTTTCGGAAGCAACAAGAATCAATTAATTGAATCTCTCGGACAACCGACAAGAAGCTCTAACACGTCAGCAGAATGGCCGGGACTCACTGTTTCATTCAGGGGCGATGACATAACAAGAGTAAGAATCACTCAGGCCAAGCACGAACTACAAAACGGCCTCAAAGTGGGAATGAGTCAGACGGCATTACTTCAAATTATGGGCTATCCTTCAAGCATGAGCAATCGAGTCATGAATTACAACGAGGGAAGCACTACAGGTTTAAGCGTTCAGTTAGACCGCAATAATTCTATAACGTCAATTACAGTTAATGAAGTAAGATAATAACAATACGCAAGAAAAAGCCCTCTGATGATGAGTCAGGGGGCAAAATTTTTTCACGTAAATCACTCACAGCGCAGTTAATTTATCGCGCGAATACGTTCGTTCCGCCCACCCGCCCACCCGTTTTGAAGGGGTAGCGCGAATACGCAAAAGTTTATTCTCTCATCTCACGCAAAGCACTAATCGCAAACGGTACAGCAATTAACAGCGTCAAAGCGTCGGCATTCGGCTGTGCCATCGCAATCCCAGTTAATCCTAAAAATTTACGCCCGAAATGTAACGCAAGCGCAAACATAAAGCCTTGACGGGAAGCAGCTAATATACTCGCTCTAAGAGTCTTTCTCGTACTTTGCAGAAACATATTAGTAATCGTTACAAATCCAACAGTCGTATAAATATAGCACTCATAACGTAAAGCCCTCGCACCTAACGCAATTAAATCCGGGTCATCAGGCCTGAATAACGCTATAACATTTTCTGCAAAAATAAACCCAGTCAGACTCACAAACAAACAATAACAACTTGTAATCATGACAGAAAATTTAAATGCACGCTTGACTCTGTCAAATTTCTTAGCTCCGAAATTAAACGCGCACACCGGTTGAAAGCCTTGACCGAATCCGAGCACCATCGCTGTAGAAAATAGCACGACTCTAGCTACAACAGATAATGCTGCAATCGCTAAATCTCCGTAAAAACCTGCTAATTGATTCATGTATGCAACTGAAATACTTGCAAGCCCCTGACGACCTAATGAAGGCAAGCCCCCTGCTGTAATTTCACGATAAATTTCTATGCTTGGCCTAAAATTTGAAATCTTTAACGGAGTCTGATCCCCTTTTTCCGTGAGCCTTACAAGAATTATAAAGCTGATAAACTGCGCAATCATCGTAGCGAGTGAAGCCCCTGCAACCCCCATATCAAGCACAAATATAAATATCGGATCAAGAATTATATTTAATCCCGCACCGATTGTGATTCCCGTCATGCCCATCCACGCATTACCCTGAAAACGCATTTGATTATTCATCACAAACGAACTCATTATTAACGGCGTTCCCAGCAAAATGTATCTGAAATATTTTCGCGCATAGGGCATAATAGTTTCAGTTGAACCTAATAACTTTAATAGCTCGTCCATCCAGATAAAGCCCGCACACGCGATTAATGCTCCGACAATCAACACAGAATAAAACCCGGTTGAGGCTGCAATTTCCGCGATATTTCTATTTTTTGCGCCTAATGAACGTGATATAAATGTCGCGCTCCCTTGCCCGAAGAAAAATGCTATTGCCTGAATAAATGCCATGTACGAGAACACTATACCCACTGCAGCAGGGGATTGAATATCGAGTCTCGCAACAAAAAAAGTGTCCGCCATATTGTAAATTGCACTTATCATCATAGTTACTATAGAGGGCACTGCAAGACGACACACAAGACTCTCGACCGGCTGAGTCGTCATCAACAAAAATTTTTTATCCTGTTCATTTGCTTTATTCTGCATTAAAATATTTCTCCTGTGCTAATATGAATTGACTCATTATAACAAGTAATTTAATGATATAATCAACGCAAATTTAAAATTTTAGACTTGAAAAAAGGGGTTGACTTGATTGATTCATGATAAAATCTGAATCTTTCAATAGTTGACGATTATGAATAAATATTCTGGAATAATAAGAACTTTACTAGCGTTTACACAGGCAGCCATTGACGCGTTTTTGTATTGGCTGAGTTTTTTATTAGTCGTGTCAATATGGTTCACGCAAAATAACCCGGCGGGCTTCTCATTTGAAGTAAAAGCGTTCTTTATTGGGACTGTGCTGGCTGTCTTCTACTTCAATTCATTATACGACTTCAAGAACTGGATTATCTGGGACGAACTCGAGACAATTCTAAAATCTGCCGTACTTGTTTTACTCGTGATAGCTTTATATCTTTATTCGCAAAAATTTGATATTTCGAGATTTATTATAGTTGTAAGCATTATTATATTTGTGCCGTTGTGCCTGTTAGCGCGTTACTTGTTCCGGAGAATTTTATTTGCTGCCGGGATTCTATCGACTAACATTATAATATTAGGAGCAGGCCGGGCGGGTGAAATTTTCGCGAAAACTATAATCTCACACCCCTTCACAGCTTGCAAAGTAATAGGCTTTCTCGACGATGACAAGAATAAACAAGGAAAAATTATCGCAGGTTTCAAAGTTTTGGGCAGACTTGAAGACTTTGAGACAATTTATAATCAGTACAGAATCGATGAAGCAGCAGTCGCAATTTCTACAGCATCAAGAAAATTATTAACTCACATTTTAGACATTGTAGAATTTCAGGTCAGGCAAGTTCATTATATCCCAGATATGTATATGCTTACGACTTTTTCGGCCTCGATTAAGGACGTTGACGGAATGCCCGTAATATCAGCCTCGCAGGGACTATTAAACCCGTTTAACCGCGTGATAAAAAATTTAATTGACTATATCGGCGCATTGACTGCAATTATAATTTTCTCGCCGGTCATGATTATTACAGCGTTGATAATAAAATTTAGGCGCAAAGACTCTATTTTCTGCACACAAAAGCGGGTCGGCTGGAAAACGAAACATTTTAGAATCTACAAATTTCGTGCTGCAAGAAATACGAAAACGGGAAAATTTTTATTACGCTTCAATATTGATGAACTCCCGCAATTATTTAATGTCTTACGCGGAGAAATGAGTCTTGTCGGGCCTCATCCGTTAATTCAGAAAGATGTAGATTTAATTTACGGTGATTATATTGCACAAAAAATTTATGCAGTTAAACCTGGTTTGACTGGCTTATGGCAGGTCAGCAGAAGTAACAGCAAAGATAAATACATCCGGCGCGAAATGAATTTATATTATATTCGCAATTGGTCTGTGTGGCTTGATATAGTAATTCTCATTAAGACAATTTATATAATATTCTCGAAAAAAGGGGCTTATTAATGCCAAGTGATTACGTCATAAAATCGTCGGGCGTTATATTATTTCGCAAAAGTTACGGCGAGAATACTTTATGGACAAAACTTTTTTTGAAGGAGTACGGAATAATTACAGCGACAATGCCTACAGCCGGCAAAAATAGTTTCGGAGGAGATTCAGAGCCGTTTTGCTGGGGAACCTTCGCACTTAAACGCAAGCCCAAAGGGAAAAATTACAGAGTCGAAGATATTGACATCTACGAAGATATGTTAAATATTCGCAAAGCACCTGACACGATATTAACGGCGTTCAAATGGTCAAAAGCTGTATTAAAATATTTATTGGACGATCAGCCCGACAATGATTTATTAGCAAATTTATACTGGAACATGAAATTATTATGTGAAAAAATTGTGCCTGCAGACGCGTCTGACTGGAGATTTATATGGAATTGGCTTAATTTATGGGGTATTGCACCTGACATTATGCAATTTTGCAGTACAAAAAATTTCAACCGCGACGAGACTATTTTACTTGCGCAATTAACTAAGGTTGACACAAAAAATGTGATAAAAATTTTTTCCTCCCCATTAAGTAATAATATCCGCAAAAATATTTTCAAGTACGCAGCTGAGTCCGCGTATAAATTCCTGAATGAGAAATAAACCCCTCTGATGTGCAAATAAGCCGCCGCTGAACAGGGTGGGTGG